>CADARO010000001.1 GCA_902790345.1 uncultured Eubacteriales bacterium
AGCGCCTGGCCGGCCGCACTGCGGCCTCAGCGGTGCCGTCCGCCGCCGCTGCCGCGGGTGGAGCCGCCGCCGCCCGAGCGCCCGCCGCCGAAGCCGCCGGTGCGGCCGGAGGATCGGCTGGACGAGGAGGAGCGGCCGAAGCCGCTGCTGGAACGGCCCGCGCCGCTGCCGAAGAGCGAATTCAGCGTGGAGCCGATGGAGGTGCTGGAGCTGCCGCTGGACCGGGACGCGCTGCCGGTGCGTCCCGCGCTGCTGGCCCGTCCCGGCGGCTGGGTGAACCCGCCGTAGGACTGGGTGGGCGGCGTCTGGGTCGGGCGCTGCGCGGTGGTTGGCCGGGACTGCGTCACGGGGCGCTGCGCGGTGTTGGTGCGGCCCGCCGGGGGCACCTGGGTGTAGGGCTGATTATAAGGCTGATTGTAGGGCTGAGCGGGGGGCGGCGGCGTGCGGCGCCGGGCCGAGCCGGTCAGCATGCCCGCCAGGAAGCCGCGGTTGTAGGACTGGGCCGAGCTGGTGGGGGTGGGATTGTTGATGATGACCGTGGGGTTCTGGTTGTCGTAGACCACCCGGCGGCGCTTGCGGCTCTTCACGATCAGCACGATGACCACGATGATGACCAGGATCAGTATCAGGCCCAGGAAGCCGGAGCCGTCTTCGGAATTGGAGGCCCGCTGGGGCGTGGTGCGGGCGGTGGTGCCCGTGGTCGTCCGGGCGGTGTTGGTGGCGTTTTCCTTGGCCACGTAGCGGCTGTAGGCGGTGTTGTCGATGCTCACGTTGGCCTTCAGCGCCCGGGAAATGGCGCTGAACAGCGCGTCGAACAGGGCCTTCGCGCCGGCGTCGTAGTCCTGCCGGGCGAAGTAGGGCTCCAGGTATTCGTCCATCAGCTCGCCCGCGTCGCCGGCGGTGAGGTACTGATCCAGGCCGGAGCCGATCTCATACCAGTAATCGTCGTCTCTGATCGCCATGACCACCAGGAAGCCGTAGTTCTTCGAGCCGCCGATCTTCCACTGGTTGAACAGATTGTAGGCGTAGTTTTCCAGCTTGGTGGAGCCGGTGGTGTCTACCGTGACGAACACGATCTGCGCGCCGCAGGCGTTGTACAGCGCGTCGTTGTTCAGCACGATGTGGCCGATGGTCTCGTTGGAGAGCACGCCGGCCGCGTCGTTCACGTAGAAGTCGTCGGTGGGCTTCAGCGCAGAGGCGGCCGCCAGCGCGGGGGCGGCCAGCAGCAGCATGAGGGCGAGCGCCAGCGCGAGAATCCTTTTCATGGTGTTCCTCCTTGAATTGGTGCGTGGGGATCGGGCGACGGTCCGTCAGAGCGGGCGCGTGTCAAAGCCCGCCGCCGGGATGGGCTTTGATACGCGCCCCTGCGCGGACGGCCCGCGAACCAAACGCGCGGGCCGCCGCATGGGGGATTTAAAGTCAGTTGAACAGGGTGGCGTCGTGAATGCCGCGCACGGCGCTGATCAGGCCCGCCGGGAAGCCGCTCTTTTCCGCGTTGAATGCGGCGGCTTCGTCGTTGTAGCCGTCGTGGGAGATGCGCAGCTGGGCGGATTGGTAGTTCCTGTAGCGATACTTGAAGTCCTCGGCGTCCTTGTCGGACAGGGTGAGGTTCGACACGTTCGAATACAGGTTTTCCACCGCCGTGGTCAGCGCGTGGCTGGCCTCCGCGCTGGCGAACACGCCGCTGGCGTCTCTCAGCGCGCCGATGGAATCCGTCACGGCCGTCACGTAGGTTTCGTTCACGCCCTTGGCGTTGGCGGCGATGCTGTTCATCACCGTGGCGTTGTCGGACAGCTCCTTCAGCTCGGCGGAGATGCTCTCCGAGGAGGCGTAGAACAGGGCGTCCACGGCCTTGGCCTTGGAGCTGAGGGCGTTGCCGCCGCCGATGAACAGCGAGCCGGCAATGACCAGCGCCAGCACGCCGCAGGCCAGCGGGCGATTCTCTGAAAGCTTCATGATTCGATCCTTTCGGGGCGATTACTTCATGTTCATCTCCAGCATCTTCTCGCGCAGCTGCTTCTCGATGTTCTGCAGCTCCGCCTCGGCGTCGCGCCTCTTCTGACGGCCGGTCTGCTGGATCTCGAGCACCTCGTCCATGGTCTGGATGAGCTTCTGGTTGGTCTCGGTGAGGGTCTCGATGTCGATGATGCCGCGCTCGGATTCCTTGGCGATCTCCACGCTGCCCTGATGCAGACGCTCGGCGTTGCTCTTGAGCAGGTCGTTGGTGAGGTCGGTCACGGACCGCTCAGCCTGCAGCGCGCTCTGGGAGTGCTCCAGGCCCAGGGCCAGCACCATCTGGCTCTTCCACAGCGGGATGGTGTTCACGATGGTGGACTGGATCTTCTCGGCCAGCATCTGGTTGTTGTTCTGCAGCAGGCGGATCTGGGGGGCCATCTGGATGGCGATGTTGCGGGTGAGCTCCAGGTCGAAGATCTTCTTCTCGAAGCGATCGCCCATGGCGGCCAGGTCGCTGGCGGCCTGCGCGTCCTCGGGGAGGCCGGAGGCGGTGGCCTTGTCGCGGGCGGCCTGCAGCTCGCCGGCGCGGAACTCCTCAAGCGCCTTCTTGCCGGCGGCGATGTACATGGACAGCTCCTTGAAGTAGCTCAGGTTCATGTCGTAGAGCTGCTCCATGGTGGCGATGTCCTTGAGCAGGGTCACCTGGTGGTTTTCCAGCTCGCTGACCAGCTTGTTGACGTTCACTTCCACGTCGTCATAGCGGTTCTTGAGCAGGGTGATGCGGTCAACCTTCTTCTTCAGGAAGCCGAAAATGCCGCCCTTGTCTTCCTCGGTGTCCACGCTGAAGGAACGCAGCTGCGTCACCAGGCCGGCGATCATGTCGCCCACCTCGCCCAGATCCTTGCTGCGCACGTTGGCCAGCGCGGCGTCGGAGAAGTTGGCGATGTTCTGCTGAGTGCCGGCGCCATACTGGAACACCAGCGAGGAATTGGTCACGTCGATCTTGCCTGCGAACTCGTCGATCTGAGCCTGCTCTTCAGCCGTGAACACGGGAGCGGTCTGCTCGGCCACGGTCTGCTTGGCGGTTTCGGCGGCGGCTTCAGCGGCGGCCAGCGCGGCGGAGGGATCGGGCGCGACGGGCGCGGGATCGATGGTTTCGTTGCCGAGGGTCAGCTTGATATCATGCATGTTGGGTTCCTCCATTTCTGTTTAATAGATTGACCATGTATGAGCGGGCGCGGCCTCAGCGGCCGACGCGGGCAGGCGAGGGCGCGTCCGTGAGCCCCTCGGCGGCCATCATGTTCTCCAGCACCTGGATGTCGGTGGTGATGTCCAGATGCGTGTTGCGGTAGAGGTTGTCTACCTGCTTCTCGAAGGCGGTGGCGATCATGTCCAGGCTGCTCTCAACAGCCGCCTTGGATTTGGAGATGTTGTCGGTGGTGAGCCCGGTGCTGTCCAGCGTGCGATATTGATCCAGCAGCTTGACACTCACGGGCAGATAGTAGTTCATGAACTTGCGCACTTCCATGGCCTGGCGCGGGTTGCGCTCCAGCGCCTCGAAGATCTTGCCGGCGGCGTGCTCCATGCGGTCCAGCCGCTCGGTGATGCCGGGATCGGTCAGAGCCACGTTGGCCTCCCGCAGGCGCTTCATTTCCTCCCGGCCCTCGGCGATCTGGCGGTTGACCTCGGCGTCGCCGGAATTGGGCGCGGCCTCGTATTCCTCCTGCCGGCCGGGGAACAGCTTGAGCCCCAGGAAATAGGCCGCCGCGGACAGAACCACGCAGATGATCAGCGGCCCCAGCTTGTACACGGGGTGAATCAGCCCGAACACGAGCCAGACGGCCGCCGCCATGTAGATGGGCAGGGCCGATTTGACAATGCGAGTTTTCTTCAAGTAACCATCCTCCCTCCGTACAGGAAAATTATAGCGCGCCGAGCGGCTTTGGTCAATCTTTTTTGCCCCGGATGTCGCGGAAAATGCTTGAATTCAGCGCTTTTTCGGCTCATTTTCCGGCGCTCCAGGCCTCCATGGCGGCGTAGGCGTCGGACAGACGCCGCCGGGCCTCCTCCTGGGTTAGGCCCAGCCAGTCGGCGCAGTTCTGAAGCGCCTTCGCCGGCCGCTCGTCGATCATCTTCAGCAGCCCCCTGTAGGCGGCCTCATACTGCTTCTCCGTCATGCCCACCTTGGCCCAGTAGTCCGGCAGCACCGGGCGGATGCGCTCGTACTGCGCCCGCGCCAGGGCCGACACGTGCTCGGAGGACAGGGTGGTGGCCATGGCCTGGTTGAAGTAGGTCAGGAACCGATCCTGGAAGACGGGGTTCTGCATGCAGGCGGTGAACAGGACGCCGTTGGTGCCCTGGGCCAGCAGCGCGAAGCCGTCGATGTTGTCCCGCAGGGCGCGGTCCACGTCGTAGATCACCCAGCGCCACTTGCCGTCCGCGTTCTGGTTGCGGTAGCGCTTCACGTTCACAGTGTCCGGCAGGCCGAGATACACCTGCATGGCCACGTACTCGATGAAATTGTCCACGTCGATGGCCGCGTCGATCACGTCGAAGGCCTCCTGAGTGGTCACGTCGTGGGTGGAGAGCCAGTCCTTGAGGGCCAGGTAGGTGTCATCCGAGCCCTGCATGACCTCCTTGCCGCTCTTCACCAGGTCGATGTCCTCCTCCATGCCCTCCCAGCCCATGAAGCGGGCGATGGAAAACGCGCTCACGTTCTCCCGCAGGTAGATGGCGGAGTAGTACTCGCCGTTGATGTAGCAAACGCCCTCTTCCGCCTCCTGATACATCACGGAGGTGTCCGCGGCCAGCGAGGTCAGCACGGCGTCCCGCATGAAGGCGTATTTGTAGTCCTGCCCGGCGCAGCGCACCAGGAAGGCCTCGTACTCGCCGTAGGGCCGGTCGCCGAAGAGGGGATAGCGGAACAGGCTGTCGCCGTAGCGGTTGCGGGCGATGAGCTTGAGGCACTTCAGGTCGTAGCCCCGGGAGTTGCGGCCGTGTACCTTCACGCCGCAGCCCTGGTCGATCACCGCCGGGCCGGCGTGGTCGAACAGCTCCACGTGGGCTTCACGCTCCCAGTCCATCCAGAAATTCGCGCCCTTGCCGTAGGAGCCGAAGGGGAACTTGTCCGTGGCGTTGGGGCCCTTGACCAGGATGCCCTTCTCGTCGCTGTAAAGGTTCGCCGGGTCGGACACCAGCGACACCACGTAGGACACCTCCCTGCCGCCGTTCACGTCGAAGAGGTAGCTCTGGGTGTCGGACAGGGAGGGCAGGCGGCCGTCCTGATAGACCCGGGTGCGCAGGATGGTGGTGGAGGACACGGGGATGGGCGCGCCGTCGTACAGGCGGGCGGACTCGTCCGGGTCGGTGCAGTCCAGGGTGTAGTAGACGCGGGCGCCCGCCGCCGCGCTGAGGGAGACGCTGAACGCCTCGCCGCTGGAGAACACCCCGCCGGCCACGGAATACACCGCGCCCTCCGCGGGGGCGTCCAGCGCCGCGCCGGGATTGGCGGAGCCGGGGGTGGGGGCGGCAAAGTAGCCGCAGCGGCCGCCCGAATCGCGGCCATAGGAGGCCCCGGCGTACTGGCGGGGCAGGTTCACCGCGTCCACCAGTGCGCCGCTCTCGTCGCTCAGGCACACCGCGTAGCCGCCGTCGCCGCTCAGGGAGAAGGGGGCGTTCAGCGCGCCTGTGGTTTCGGGGGAGCAGGTCACCGTGATCCGCTGGCCGGGAGAGAGCATTGTGCCCGCGGGGAGCTGCCATTTCCTGGGCCGGCTCAGCCGGTCGGAAAGGCCCCAGCCCGACAGATCCACCGCTTCGCCGCTTCCGTTGCAGATTTCCACCCAGTCCGCGTCGTCGCCGTCGGCGGGCAGGGCCATGATCTCGCCGATGTAGACGCCGGTCAGTCCCCGGGCGTCCAGGGTGTTGAGCTGATCCGCCGCGTCGTCGGTGTTGGCCCGGCCGGGGGTGGGGGCGAGGGCGGTGGTCCAGGCGCCGTATGACAGGCTGTAGGCCTGGCCCCGCTCCAGCTTCGGCAGGGTGATGGAGTCCACCAGGGCTCCGTCCGGCGCGCTGAGGATCACGGTCTCTCCGGCGGAGAGCTTGAAGCTGGCGTGAAGGTGGGCGGGGTCGTCTGTCCGGTTGAGGCCGGAGCAGTGAATGACCAGGTATCCGTCGGGCGGCAGGGTCACGTCCGGCAGGATCCACTTGTCCAGCCGGTCGTGGTTGTCGGAGAGCCGCCAGCCCTTGAGGCTCACGCGCTGCCCGGAGGCGTTGCGCAGCTCGATGTAGTCGTGAAAGAGGCCGTTTTCATCCGGACAGAGGGCGGCGTTGTCGGTCATGATCTCGCTCAGCTGGATCTGGCCCGCCGCCAGGGAGGCGGAAAGCTGGGCCTCGTCGCTGATGATGTTGGCCGCGCCGGGGGTGGCCCGCTGGGTGACGGTCCATTCGCCGTCCGCCGCGCGGCAATAGGCGGCGTCCGGGGTGAGCCGGGGCAGGGCCACCGAGTCGATGAGCGTCTGATCCGGGGCCAGCAGCATGACCACGTTGCCGCCGCCGGCCAACAGGGAGAAGGGGGCGCACAGCGCCTCCGGCGAGGCCGCCGTCACCGTCTCGTCGGCGAAGATCACCAGAAAGTCGCCGCCCGCCAGCTCCATATCCGGGAACACGAAGGCCTTGGCGACCTTCAGGTCCTTCTGAAGATAGGCGCCGCGCAGGGAAACCGGCTCCCGCCCGGTGTTTTCGATCTCGATCCAGGCCGGGGCCGCGTCATCCGGCGAGCGCAGGGTGTTTCGGTTGTCGGTCTGCACCTCGCTGAGGCGCAGCGCCGCAAGGGCCGACGCGCCCGCGCCGCTTCGCGCCAGCGCGCTGTGCTGCAGCAGGTAGCCGGCCAGAATCGCGACGAGGCCCGCCAGCGCCACCAGCGCCAGCGCGCCCGAGCCGCCGATTCGCTTTTGTTTCGCCATGGTTTATCCTCCGGGGGTAAATTGAGGGGGCCTTACGCGCTGAGCTTCGCCTTCAGGTCCAGCGCCTGCTGGCGCGTGGTGGTGCACAGGGCGGAGTAGTTGCCGCCCAGCGCCTCGTCCAGATAGGACACGGCCTGCTTTTTGTCGCCCTTTTCGGCGGCCAGCACGGCCAGATAGTACAGCGTGTCCACCTGGCGGGGCTTGAGCTCGTGGGCCTTGGTGAAGTACTCCAGGGCCTTGTCCTTCTGGCCCATGGCCAGGTTCAGCTGGCCCAGGTTGTCCAGCACCACGGCGTCCTCGTCGTCGTAGTCCAGCGCCTTTTCGTTGAACTCGACGGCCTCGGTGAAGTCGCCGGTCTGGCGGGCCTTTTCGATGAGCATGTAGCCCAGGGAGCCGTAGATGACGCCGTTGGGGGCCTCGTTCATGGCGATCTTCATCTGGGAGATGGCCGAGTCCAGGTTGCCCAGCTTCCACTGGCAGATGGCGAAGTTGATGCGCAGCTGGTGCTTCTCGCTTTTGTTGATGCCGGGGGCGTGCTCGGCCTTGAGCATCAGCTCCTTCGATTCGTCGAAGCGGCCGTAGCGCAGCAGCAGCACGCCGTAGGCCATGAGATACGCCGGCTTGTTGCAGCCGGCCTTGATGGCCTGCTCGTAGAGGGCCACGGCCTGATCGTGCTTGGCCTTGGCTTCCTCCGTCTTGCCGGCGTCGTAGAGCCGGTTGCCCTGAACGTGATTGGTGTAGGCCCTGCGGCCTGCGGCTTCCGCCTTGAACCCGTCAAATAATCCCATGATCTTTATGCCTCCGTCTCATGATAGTTTGCCTTTTCACGCTTTTCCCGGGCGGCGATCCGGGCCAGCAGCCGGGCCTTGCGCTGCTCCAGCGCGGTTTTTTCCTCCTCCGAGGCCAGCGCCAGGGCCGCCTCGGTGAGCCTGAGGGCCTCCCGGGGATTGCCCACGCGGTGCTCATACAGCTTGGCCAGCTCCACATAGGGGAACACGCCCATCTGCTTTCTCTCGATCATCTCGCGCCACACGCACTCGGCTGCGCTCCAGTCCTGCCCGGAGCGCAGCATGAGGCTCAGCCGCTGATTGGCGCTGCCGGCCACGTGGCGCTCCCGCAGGCGGGTCATGGTGCTCAATGGGCGCTCCCGGGCGGCCAGGCGATAGCACGCCCCCGCCTCGGCCCGCTCGCCCTGCTTTTCCAGCGCCTTGCCCAGACTGAACACATCCAGCATGCTGGTCTGCTCCAGCGGCGCGGCGTAGGCCCGGCTGAGGCGGGCCAGCAGCGTGCCCAGCGACACGATGTCCTGCCGGTTGTGCTCCACGATGTCCTCCAGCAGGCTCATGTCGCCACTCTTCAGGAAGGCGAAGTACCGCTCCGGCACCTCCGCGCCGGGGATGTCGTTTTCCCGGCGGATGTTCAGCACGCTCTCCTCGATGTGCCCCAGAGAGCAGTCCTTCAGCCGCAGCTTCCAGGCCCGCCGGGCGGGGTGGATGAGGTCCAGATGGGGCATGGCCTCCGTGGGATCCTCCATGCGGCACATGACGAACCGGGACCGGAGCAGCGGCACGTCGAAGGAGCGGCCGTTGAAGGTGACCAGCGTGTCCGCCTGTCGGATGAGGGCGGCGGTCTTTTCCAGCAGCAGCGCCTCCGCGCCGTAGTTGGGCATCAGGTACTGATAAACGGTGAACTGGTCGCCCTCCACGCGGCCCAGCCCCACCAGAAACGCCACCGTGCCCGCGCCGCCGGAAAGGCCGGTGGTCTCCGTGTCCAGAAACAGGGCGCGCCTCGGGTCGAAGGGCTCGTCGAAGCGCATCCGCCGAAGGCCGCCCCCGTCCAGCGAGAACAGCGCCTCGTCCGCCGGGACGCGGCTGACGTATTCCATCAGCACGGGCCGCGCGGCCGGCTTCGGCGCGGGGGAGGCGCCGGAGGAGAGCGCGTTCAGCTTTGACTTCAGCGACGACGGCACAGGCACTCCCTCCTCAATTTTATTCCATGTTACATTGTAGTGATTTCAGGCGCGTTTGTCAAGGCATACGAAAAGGGACGGCCGTCCACCGTCCCTTCGTCATTGCCCGGTATGCCCTTTCATTCGATTCACCAGCGCCTGGGCGCAGAGGCCGGTGAACAGCCCGGCGATCATGCCGCTCATGAGCAGCACCGGCAGATACGCCAGCAGCGCCGGGGTGCCCGTGACCGCGATGGCCACGGCGATCTGGCCCGCGTTGTGGGCCGCCGCGCCGATGACGCTGGCCACCCACATTTGGCTCATGGATAGCGCGCGGCGCAGCCCCAGCATAACCGCGAGGCACATCAGCCCCCCCGCCGCGCTGTACATCAGCGTGGACAGATTGCCCGCGATGACAGAGCCCAGCAGCACGCGGGCGGCCAGGATGAGGGCGGCGTCCGCCGGGCCGATGGCGAAGGCGGCGTACACCGTGATGATGTTCGCCAGGCCCATCTTGATGCCCGGAACGCTGGTGAGGGGCGGAATCTGCGCCTCGATGGTGAAAATGATCAGCGCCACGCCGGTGAGCATGGCGTCCCGCGTCAGCCGTCTCGTCCGCACGGCGTGACCTCCTTCCCTTGTTCGATCAGCCGGACACGGCGTCCAGCGCGTCTTCGCTGCCGCCGGACACCAGCGTGATCACCAGCCGATGGGGCAGGCACACGATGGGCGCCGCGCCGCCCTCCAGCCAGCCCCGCTTCACGCACACCTGATCCGGGCAGTCCGCGTCCGACACGCAGATGCCGCCCGGCCGCAGGGCAATCGTGTTGCGGCCGCCCCCGGCCTCCACCTCAAAGCTCTCCTCTCCCGTCACCGCCGCCAGATCGATCTCCCGCACCACCATCCCGTCCACGCTCACCCGCGCCACCCGGCGCGGCGAACCGGGAGGCGAACCGGGAAGGAGCCAGATGAGGGTTGTGGCCGCGAGGCAAAGGAGGAACACGAGGACGAGGATCCCTGCCCAAACCCCGGTTCGAATGGGGAATGGGGAATGGGGAATGGGGAATTGAGGCGCGGCTGAGGCCGCGCGGCCCTCTCCGTCCGCTTCGCGGACACCTCTCCCGGAGGGAGAGGCAAGGGGCTGACGCGCGTTGGCTGAGGCGTCGTTCCTGTCAGAGTAAATGGAATTCCCCATTCCCCATTCCCCATTCCCCATTAAAATAATTATCGGATCCAGTTGATTTTTGCCCAGGCGTAGGCGCCCATGGGGGTGAAGGCGGATTTGAGGCCGCCGGTGATCCAGAGCGCGCCCTGGTCGTCCACCAGGATGGCCTCCACACCGTCCAGGCTTTGCAGCAGGGCTGTGGCTCTTTCGATGCCCATCACGTAAAGGGCGGTGGTGAGGGCGTCGCATTCCAGGCCGCTGGCGCCCACCACCGTGGCGGAGATGACGCCGTTTTCGGCGGGGCGGCCGGTGGCCGGGTCGAAGATGTGGCCGTAGACCGTGCCGTCCTCCGCGGTGAAGTAGCGCTCGTAGCAGCCGGAGGTGATGACGGCCCGCTCGGTCACGGACAGCGCGCCCACGTACCCGGCGGGGTCCTTCGGGTCCCGCACGCCGATGCGCCAGGGGCTGCCGTCCGGCTTCGCGCCGACGCAGTAGATGTTGCCGCCCAGATCGATGAGCGCGGAGCGCGCGCCGCCATCCCGCAGCAGCTCGGCCAGGCGGTCGGAGGCGTAGCCCTTGGCCACCGCGCCCAGATCCACCATCACGCCCTCTGGCACCCGGGCGGTGTTATCCTCCAGCCGGACCTGGCTCCAGCCCACGCGGGCGCGCAGCGCGTCCAGCTCCGCGTCTGTCGGCACGCGGTAGTCCCCCGTGGTGAAGCCCCAGGCCCGCACCACCGGATAGAGGGTCACGTCCAGCGCGCCGCCGGTCAATTCGGCCTCCTCCAGCGCGAAGCCCAGCACCCGGGCGGTCTCCTCGGAGAGGGCGGCCTGGCCGGATTCGTTCAGCGCCGCGATCTCGCTGCCCTCGTCTGTCACGGAAAAGAGCGCCTCCAGCCGGCGCACCTCGTCCTCGCAGGCGGCCAGCAGGTCGTCGTCCGCCCCGGGCGCGGTCACGGTCATGACGGTGTCCATGGCGAAGAAGGTGCGGGAGGCGTCCGCGAGGGCGGCGAGGGGCGTCGAGAGGATCAGTATCAGCGCCAGCAGCGGCGCGAAACGTGGCTTGTTCATGAGGATTCTCCTTGCTTTTCACGGCGTGTGGGTCAGTTTCCGGCGGCCTTCTCCAGCGCCTCGCCGACGGCGGCCATCAGGCCGTCCGAGCTGGAGGTGGCGCCGGACACGGCATCCACCTGGGCGGACTGGGCCGCAAGCATGGCCGGGATGAGCGTCGCCTGGATTTTGTCCACGTATTCCTGGTCGTCCACGACGCTCTTGATGCGGATGTCGACAATCACGCCGTTTTCGATGGTCACGGCCGCCTTCATCTGGCCGTTGTAGCCCATGCCCCGGCCGGTGTACTCGCCGTCGGCGTAGGCGGGGAGAGAGGCGGGCAACGGCGCGGGTTCCGGCGTGCTGTCCGGCTCCGCCTCGGCCAGGGCGGTTTCCTCCAGCGGCTCGACGGGCAGCGCCGGGGCCGGGGCCATCGCCAGGAGCGCCAGGGCGGCCATGACCGCCGCGCCCAGCGCCGCCAGCGCCTCCCGGGGATTGGAGCGGTTCGGGTATTTCTTCTCCAGCGCCTTGCGCCCGCGCATCACGGCGTAGGTGACGAACAGCCCGCCGTAGACGAGCACGTTGATGAGCGCCCCGGCGTTGCCGCCCCGCGCGCCCTTGATGTTGAACAGGATGATGTGCAGGCAGGCCAGGGCGTAGAAGGCATAGGCCGCGCGCTGCAGCTTTTTCCAGGCCCGGGGCTTCATTTTGCGGCGGATCCGCCTGAACGAGGTGACGAACAGCGGCAGCATGACCGCCATCAGCAGAAGCGACACGATGAAGGCCGCCGCGCCGAGGGCTCCGTCCAGCCGGCCCGCCAGCGCGTGCTCCAGCTGCGCCTTGCCCAGGGCCGCGCCGTGGCCGATGGCCAGAATGGAGGCGATGATGGACAGCTCGCCGCGAATGGGCATCACCCGCTTCATGAAGGGGGAGCCGTTGGGCACGGCGTTGGCGAACATCACGAAGAAGAACAGCGCCAGGGCCAGCGCGCCCCTGGTGAACATGGGGATCACCCAGCGGGCGAACCAGCCGGGCAGCTCGCCGATGACGCCGCTCCACAGCCCCGCCACCGAGGCCAGCGCCAGCGCCGCAGCGACGGCGTAGCACAGGGCGGGCCTTTTCCGAATGAAATCGCGGCCAAACCACACGATCAGCGCCGCCAGCGCCAGGGATTGACAGATCACCATGGCCTTCTTCCTCCTTTATTATACACGAAACGCGGGAAAACACAAGCGCGAGGGGATGAGCGCGTCGCCCATCCCCCCAGGCGTTCGGTATTCAGCTTTTACTTCACGATCTCCACGTCGAAGGTGATGGGGGTGCTGAAGCCGGTGGCCTCCACCGTCACGGCGTAGGTGCCCGCCTCGGCGAAGATGGGGGTGGTGACGGCGTCCGCGCCGCGGCCCTGGGTCACGGCGGCCTCGGTGTCCACCGCGCCGTCGGCATCGATGATGGCCACGGCGCTCCGGCCGGAGGCGTTGTAGGTCTTGTCGTTCACGGTGACCCTGGCGATGTTCTTCAGAAACGCGGCGGCCAGCGCCTCGTCGGCGCCCTCGGCGGGCACGACGGCCTGGGCCACGGCGTCGAACTCAACGGGCAGGATGTCGGTGGTCAGGGTGAAGGAAGCGCTCTTGGGGGCGTACTTGCCGCCCTTGTCGGTCCGGGTGAGGGTGTAGCTGCCGGGCAGCGCGTCCTCGAAGCTCAGCGCGCCGTCAGCGGCGGCCACGGTCAGGCCGCGCACGCTGTATTCCGCCTGATAGTCCTCGGGCAGGTTGGTGGAAGCGAAGGCGGTGGTGCCGGCGGTGTAGTCGGCGTCGTCCACGGTGAGGCTGGTCTCGAACATCACGGGCAGGTAAGCGCCCTCGAAGGTGTACTCGTAGGCGTCGTTCGCGTTGATGAACAGCACGCGGGTGATGGTCTCGCCCATGAGCTTGTCCAGCTCGGCCATGTTGTCATAGGTCATCTCGGGGTTGCCGGCGTTGTTCACGCTCACGTTCCAGGAGATCTCCCAGGGCTGCACCCAGATGCTCTGTAGGTATTCCATGCCCACCTTGAGGCCGGAGGCGGTCTCGACGATGATGCCTTGGATGCCGCTGTTCACGGCGAAGTCGCCGTCCTCCCGGGTGTTGCGGATGTAGGCGGTGCTGGTCTCGGTGATGTTGACCTGATAGTCGCCCCAGTGGGAATCGGTGATGACCTCGATGGCCGCGTCGGCCACGGTGGCGGCGATGGCGAAGTTTGTGGCGGAATACACGGCCTTGCCGTCCTCGATGGTCACGGTCTTGTACTGGGCGGGCGCTTCGGCGCTCTCAACGAAGGTGTCGTTGATGGCCTTGTAGGCCTCCAGGTCCGCCTTGGCCACGGCCACGTTCACGTTGGCTACGCCCAGGATGTGATAGCCGCCCTTGTTGGTCTCGGCGTCCACGAAATCGGTGTAGCCGTTCTGGAAGGTGCCGGCCTTGCCGCTGGTGGCGGAGGTGACGGCGTCAAAGGATTCCACGCTGCTCACGTCGCCGGCGTAGAACTCGGCGTAGGTCAGGGTGGCGGTGCCGTACACCAGCTCATCGCCCTCGGCCAGGGCCGGCATGGCGCTCAGCGCCAGGATCAGCGTGAGCAGGACGGCAAGTTTCTTCATGGGATAAGACTCCTTTCCGTTGACTCGAGAGTTATGAATGGCTAACCATGTGCCTTCAAAAAGTCGGCCGTTTCTCAGGGCCGGTTGACGGGTTCAATTATAGCATCCGCCGGGCGTCAAAGTCAATCGGATTAGTTAAATTTAACTAATATGGCGCGACCCCGCCGAAATCGGCAGGGCCGCGCTTTTATGATATTGACTTGTTCCGGCGGGGTCAGCCCGCGGCTTCCTCCTGGGCCGGTTCGGCGTCCGTCTCGGCGCTCTCGTAGGTCAGGTTTTCGGGGTAGGTCACGATCTCCGCCGCGTCGTAGGCGGCCTGGACGGCCTCGTCGATGGCCTTTTCCTCCAGCGTGCTCTGGGCGCCGGCCTCCAGGCCTTCGCGCACATTTTCCAGCGGCACCGCGCCGGCGGCCAGCTCTTCGCTGAACAGGATCAGGTGGATGCCGTAGGCGGTGAGCACGGGCTCGCTCACGTCGCCCACGTGCTCCAGGGCCATGGCGGCGTCGCGGAAGTTGGGCTCCCACATGGCGCTGTCCGCGGACACATAGTAGCCCTTGGACAGGTAGGGTTCGCTCTTCATGCCGGGATCCTCGCCGTATTCCTCCATCAGCGCCATGAAGTCCTCGCCGGCGTCGATGCGGGCGCGGATCTCGTCCACGCGGGTCATCAGGTCGGCGCACAGCTCGTCGATCTGGGCCTGAATGGCCTCGTTTTCGGCGGTCAGGGCGTCGGTGTCGGCGCCGTCCGCCTCCATCTGGGCGGCGATTTCCGCCTGGCGGGCCTGCAGCTCGTAGAGGGTGCTCTGATCTTCCTCGTCCAGCAGCAGCAGGATGTGGAACACCGAGCGGAAGCCCGCGGGCACGTAGAAGATGTCGTTTTCATACATCACGTCGTATTCGAACAGGGAGGGGTCGCTGTCATAGTCGGCCTGCTGGGCGGCCACCCGCTCGTCGTACAGCGCCTGAATGGCCTCGTCCGTCACGGCGATGTCCTCGGTGACATGGGCGTAGAACCGCTCGATGAGGGCGTTTTCCCGCACGGAGCGCTCGGCGGTCTCCGGCGTGTAGCCGTTTTCCTCCAGGAAGCGCCGGGTCTCCGCCTCGATTTCCTCGTCGGTCATGCCGTCCAGGGTGAAGTAGCTCTTGTACTCGGCCACCATGCCGTCGTAGATTTCCTGGCCGGTGGTCGCGAACCCGGCCAGCTCCTCCTCGGTGAAGTTGTCCAGGCCCAGCTGCTCGGCCGCGTCCAGCGTCACGTAATAGCGCACGTAGTAGTCCACGATCTCCTCCCGCAGGGAGGGAATCTGATCGGCCAGGCCGTAGGTCTCGTACATGGGGGCGTAGTAGCTGAACTCGATCTGGGCGTCGTTCAGCGGCACCTCATGCCCGTTGACGATGGCCAGCACGCCCTCCGGCGCGGTGTCGCCCTCGGCCAGGCAGCCGCCCGCCAGCAGCAGCGCCGCCAGCAGCGCGCACAGGATGCGTTTCGCGGTGTGGATCATGTGGGGAATCCTCCTGATTGTGTGTTATATGATGAGTATATCCTGAAACCGCGTCGAAAAGACGGCGGGTTTACAAACAAACGATTACTTCTGATAGACGGTCTCGCCGCCGATGATGGTGCGCTGAACCTGGAAATCCGGGTCGGTGAGGATGATGTCGGCGTCCTTGCCCTTCTCCAGGGAGCCCTTGCGATCCGCCACGCCGATGGCGCGGGCCGGGTTGAGGGAGGCCATGCGCACGATCTGCTCCAGGGGCAGGTTCGTATGGGCCCGCACGTTGCGCACGGCGTTGTTCAGCCGCAGTACGCTGCCCGCGATGGTGCCGTCCTTCAGGCGGCACTCGATGCCCTTCACATAGATGGGCTGGCCGCCCAGGGTGTATACGCCGTCCGCCAGGCCGCCGGCGCGGGTGCAGTCGGTGATGAGGATCAGGTTGTCGCCCTTCACCTTGGCCACCAGGCCGAACAGGTCGGCGCTGATGTGGAAGGTGTCGGCGATCATCTCGGTCATGACGCGGTCGTCGGCCAGGGCCGCGCCCACCACGCCGGGATCCCGGTGGTTGAGGGGGGTCATGGCGTTGAACAGGTGGGTGGCGTGGCGCACGCCCGCCTCGATGCCGGCCTTGGCCTCCTCATAATTGGCGGCGGTGTGGCCCATGGACACGCGCAGGTTCGTCTTTTGCGTCACCTCGCGGATGCAGTCCAGCGCGCCGGGCATTTCGGGGGCGATGGTGAACAGGCGGATGATGTCGCTGTTTTCGATGAGGAAGTTGGCGTCTGCGGGGCGGATGTGCTCCACGGCCTGAGCGCCCTTCTTGGAGGGATTGATGAACGGGCCCTCGGCGTTAACGCCCAGCATCTGAGCGCCCTTGGGGTTGTTCTCCCGCTTGGAGAGCTTCCTCACCGCGTCGAAGGCGCGGCGCAGCTCGTCGTAGGACACGGTCATGGTGGTGGGCAGCCAGGCGGTCACGCCGTTCTGGGCGATGCCCTCGGCCATTTTGAGGAGGCCTTCCTCGGAGCCGTCGGAGGTGTCCTCGCCTAGGTAGCCGTGGATGTGGATGTCGATGAGGCCGGGGGACACGAAGCCGCCCGCCGCGTCGATGACCTCCGCGTCGCCGATCTCGCTCGCCGGCACGATGCCCACGATCTTCTCGTCAAACAGCAGCGCCTGCCCCTCGAGGATCTCGCCGGGCAGGATGATCTTTCCGTTCACAATCGCTTTCATAGTCGTTTTCTTCCTTTCTTATGCCTGTTCTGTTCCTATTCCGGGCGGCCGCGCCGGGCGTCCGCCGTGCTTTGCATAGACTCACAGCATGAGTATAGCACAGGCGGGGGGCGGTGTCAAACGAGAAAACCGCGCCCATCCCTTCGGACAGGCGCGGTTCTTATTTTGCCTTTGTCGGCAGGCCTTGCGATCAGTGCGCGGCCAGCTTCTTGTACATCGCCAGACGGCCGGCGGCGTCCTCTTCAGCCTTGGTGAAGAGCTTCTCGGCGGTATCCGGGAACTGACGCAGCAGGGACGCGTAGCGGTTCTCACCACGGATGAAGTCCTGATAGCTGGCGGTGGGATCCTTGGAATCCACGGTCAGCGGGTTCTCCAGGGTGGGATTGTAGCGATACATCGGCCAGTAGCCCGCGGCCACGGCCTTCTTGATCTCGGCCTGAGCCTGGTTCATCTTGATGCCGTGGTTGATGCAGGGCGCGTAGGCGATGATCAGGGACGGTCCATGATAGGCTTCGGCCTCGGTCACAGCCTTCAGCAGCTGCGCGGGATCGGCGCCCATGGCCACCTGAGCCACGTACACATAGCCGTAGGACATGGCCATCAGGCCCAGATCCTTCTTCTTGGTGCGCTTGCCGGCCGCGGCGAACTTCGCCACAGCGCCGGTGGGGGAGGACTTCGAAGCCTGTCCGCCGGTGTTGGAGTACACCTCGGTGTCCAGAACGAGGACGTTGACGTCTTCGCCCTGAGCCAGGACGTGGTCCAGTCCGCCGTAGCCGATGTCGTAGGCCCAGCCGTCGCCGCCGAAGATCCAAACGGACTTCTTGGTCAGCAGGTCGGCGTCATCGTAGATGGCCTTGCTCAGCTCGTCGCACTCGCAGCCGCAGTCCTTGCAGCTCTCGACGCAGGCCAGGATCTTCTTGCCGGCGGCCTTCGACTGCTCGGCGTCGTCCTTGCCTTCCAGCCACTCCTTGGCGGCCTCCTGGTACTCGGCCCAGTCGGGGCACTTCTCGGCCAGGGCCTTGATGTTGTCGGCCAGCTTGTTGCGGCGCTGCGTGAAGGCCAGGTTCATGCCGTAGCCGAACTCGGCGTTGTCCTCGAACAGGCTGTTCGCCCAGGCGGGGCCGTGGCCTTCGTCGTTGGTGGTGTAGGGGCAGGTGGGCGCGGAGCCGCCGTAGATGGAGGAGCAGCCCGTGGCGTTGGCAACCACCATGCGGTCGCCGAACAGCTGGGTGATCAGCTTCACATACGGGGTCTCGCCGCAGCCGGCGCAGGCGCCGGAGAACTCGAACAGCGGCTTCTTGAACTGGCTGTCCTTGACCTTCTTCACATCCAGCTCGCCCTTGAACTCAGGCAGCGTCTGGGCGAACTCCCAGTTGGCTTCCTGCTCGGACTGAGTGGCCAGGGGCTTCATCTCGAGAGCGACCTTCTTGCCGCCCTGGTTCACGGGGCAGACCTGCGCACAGTTCTCGCAGCCGGTGCAGTCCAGCGGGCTGACCTGCATGCGGTACTGATAGCCCTTGAAGGTCGGGCCCAGCGCGGGTTTGGTCTGGAAGGTTTCAGGCGCGTTCTTGAGGTCTTCCTCGGTAGCCAGGTACGGGCGGATGCAGGCGTGCGGGCAAACCATGGCGCAGGTGCCGCACTGGATGCAGGCGTCGATGTTCCACTGGGGAACCTTCACGGCCACGCCGCGCTTCTCGTACTTGGTGGTGCCGGTGGGCACGATGCCGCCCGCGGTGGCGGTGTCCTTGGCGAAGGCGGACACAGGCAGCTTGTCGCCGGCCTGGGCCAGGATGGGCGCGACCACGTTCTCGAAGTACTCGGTGGTCTCGATCTTCACGGGCTCGGCGCCAGTGGTGGCGTTGGCCCACTCAGCGGGAACCTTCACCTCGACCAGGCCGGAGATGGCCACGTCGATGGCGTCCCAGTTCATCTTGACGACGGCGTCGCCCTTCTTGCCGTAGGACTTCTTGGCATAGGCCTTCATGTACTCATCCGCCTTCTCGTAGGGGATGATGTCGGCCAGCTTGAAGAACGCGGCCTGCATGGTGGTGTTGATACGGCCGCCCATGCCCACGGAAGAGGCCAGCTTCACGGCGTCGATGATGTAGAACTTGGCGTTCTTGGCGGCCAGCGCGCGCTTCATGGAAGCGGGCAGCTGAGCGTCCAGCTCCTCGGCGGTCCAGGGGCAGTTCAGCAGGAAGGTGCCGCCCTGCTTCAGGGGAGCCACCATGTCGTACTTGGTGACATACGCCGGGTTATGGCAGGCGATGAAGTCAGCCGAGTCGATCAGGTAGGTGGACTGGATGGGGGTGTCGCCGAAGCGCAGGTGGCTGACGGTCAGGCCGCCGGACTTCTTCGAGTCATAGGAGAAGTAAGCCTGCGCGTACTTGTCGGTGTGGTCGCCGATGATCTTGATGGAGTTCTTGTTGGCGCCGACGGTGCCGTCGGAGCCCAGGCCGTAGAACATGCAGCTCACGGTGCCGGCGGGGGCCACGTCCAGGGTCTCGCCCAGCGGCAGGGAGGTGTTGGTCACGTCGTCCACGATGCCCACGGTGAAGTGGTTCTTGGGCTCGTCCTTGGCCAGGTTGTCATAGACGGCCTTGACCATGGTGGGGTTGAACTCCTTGGAGCCCAGGCCGTAGCGGCCGCCCACGACGGTGATCTCGTTGCAGCCCGCCTCGCGCAGCGCGGAGCAGACGTCGGCGTACAGAGGCTCGCCCAGAGAGCCGGCTTCCTTGGTGCGGTCCAGCACGGCGATCTTCTTCGCGGTGGCGGGGATGGCGGCCAGGAAGTGCTTCAGGGAGAAGGGGCGATACAGATGCACCTTGATCAGGCCCAGCTTCTCGCCGTTCTTGTTCAGGGCGTTGATGGTCTCCTCGATGGCGTCGCAGCCGGAGCCCATGGCGATGATGACGCGCTCGGCGTCAGCGGCGCCCACGTAGTCGAACAGGTTGTAGTGGCGGCCGGTCAGCTCGCCCACCTGCTTCATGACCTCTTCCACGATGGCGGGCGTCGCCTCATAGTACTTGTTGGCGGCTTCACGGCCCTGGAAGTAGATGTCGGGGTTCTGCGCGGTGCCGCCCTGATGCGGATGATCGGGGTTCAGGCCACGGGCGCGGAACGCGGCGACGGCGTCGTAGTCCACCAGCTTGGCGATATCTTCATAGGCGATATCCTCGATCTTCTGGATCTCATGGCTGGTGCGGAAGCCGTCGAAGAAGTGCAGGAAGGGCACGGAGGCCTTCAGGGTGGACAGATGGGCGACCAGCGCCATGTCCTGAGCTTCCTGAACGGAGTTGGAGGCCAGCATGGCGAAGCCGGTCTGGCGGCAGGCCATCACGTCGGAATGATCGCCGAAGATGGACAGCGCGTGGTAGGCCAGCGCGCGGGCGCTCACATGGAACACGGCGGGCAGCAGCTCGCCGGCGATCTTATACATGTTCGGGATCATCAGCAGCAGGCCCTGGGAGGCGGTGAAGGTGGTGGTCAGCGCGCCGGCGGCCAGAGAGCCGTGCACAGCGCCGGCCGCGCCGGCTTCAGACTGCATCTCGGCGATGCGGACCGTCTGGCCGAAGATGTTCTTGCGGCCGGCGGCAGCCCATTCGTCGGAGACCTCAGCCATGGGAGAGGAAGGCGTGATCGGGTAGATGGCAGCCACATCGCTGAACGCATATGCGATGTGGCCGACGGCAGTGTTGCCGTCCACAGTCTTTTTCATGAGACAGGTACCCCCTTAGTGTAATATCGTGCAGCGGCCTGACTGGCAGCCGCATATACGTTTACCACCCTGTATTATAATGAATATCCGCGCCGTAAGTCAAGACTAACCGACCGCTTTTGTCCCCTGGGAACGCGAGTTTAACAGGGAAAATAGCGTACCCCCTTGATTTATCTGCCGGAAGGCATTACAATATTGCAG
This sequence comes from uncultured Eubacteriales bacterium, assembly GCA_902790345.1. GTDB lineage: Bacteria > Bacillota > Clostridia > Christensenellales > Aristaeellaceae > Firm-10. The sequence continues at coordinate 20,359 of CADARO010000001.1, forward strand.
GATTGCCGGTCATTTTCCCGGTTTTTCCATTTATTTCACGATAGAAACGAGGGGTTTTCCGCCATGCAGGCCCAGACCGAATCCAACCAATCACGCCTTCGGACGCTGCTGCGCGACTACGGCATCCTGACGCTGGCCGTCCTGTTTCTGGACGTGGGCGTGTACTTCTTCAAGTTCCCGAACAACTTCTCCTTCGGCGGGGTCACGGGCATCTCCATCGTGCTGAACCGGCTGATCCCCTGGAGCGCCAGCTCCTACAACTTCGCCATCAACATGCTGCTGCTGATCGTGGGGTTTGTGTTCGTGGGGCGGGAATTCGGCGTGAAGACGGTGTTTGTGAGCATCCTCTCCTCCTCCGTGCTGAGCCTGCTGGAAAAGTATTATCCCATGAGCGCGCCGCTGACGGGCGAGCCGGTGCTGGAGCTGATCTTCGCCATCGTGCTGCCGGCGGTGAGCGCGGCGATCCTGTTCAACGTGGGCGCCTCCGGCGGCGGCACGGACATCATCGCCATGGTACTGAAAAAGCACACCAGCCTGGACATCGGCAAGGCGCTGTTCTGCGTGGACCTGCTCATCACCATCGGCGCGTGCTTCGTGTTCGACATCCAGACGGGCCTGTTCTCCTTCACCGGCCTGATGGCCAAGACGCTGGTGATCGACGGCGTGATCGAGAACATCAACCTGTGCAAGTATTTTACCATCATCTGCGAGGACCCGGAGCCCATCTGCGATTTCATCCATCATCAGCTGAACCGCAGCGCCACCGTGTTCACCGCCGAGGGCACCTACAGCCACACCCCACGCAAGGTCATCCTGACGGTGATGAAGCGCAGCCAGGCCGTGCAGCTGCGCAACTTCATCCGCCGCAACGACCCCCACGCATTCATGATGATCACCAACTCCAGCGAGATCATCGGCAAGGGGTTTCGGGGGCTGAACTGAGCCCTTATCCGTCCTTCGCAAAACGCAATGACTTCTGCCCAAACTATGCCGGCATGGGTCTGGCGTCCATCGGAGCAGCCTGCCCTTTCCCCATGCCCCCTTCCCCACAACGGTGGGGACGGGGGAAATATAGTTGTGGGGCTTCGCCCCACGCCCAACTGGGGCTGCGGCCCCAGACCCCGGGGCTATGCTGCGGCGCAGCGCTTCGCACCATTTGGGTGCAGGGCGGAGCCCTGCTCAGTGTGGGCGAAGCCCACAACATATTTTCCCCCTTCCCCGTGCGAACGGGGAAGGGGTGCAGGGGAAAGGGCGGGTACTGCATTGCGTCGCCAAACCCTTAAGTTGACAACATTGCTTCATAGGGAAAGGCAAGAAACCCGACGCAACATAACACAAACGCCGCCGCGCCTCAAACGAAGCGCGGCGGCGTTACATTTATCTTTTTTACCGCACGACGGCCTTTTCCTTCCACTTGCCCCGGCGATAGAGCACCGTGGTGATCACGGCGCCCATGATCCAGGAGATCAGAAGCGAGATATACAGGCTGTCGGGGGTGCCGTGGGGCAGGGCCTCCGAGCGGGTGAAATAGGCGATGCCGTAGGCGATGGGCACGCGGATGACCACGGTGGTGATGATGGAAATCCACATGGGCGTCATGGTGTCGCCCGCGCCGCGCATCACGCCGGAGAGGCTCTGAGTCACGGCCATGGCGATGTAGCCCAATGCCAGGATGCGCAGCATGTGCACGCCCAGCTCCACCACGTCCTTCTCGTCTTCCCGGGTGAACAGCTCCATCAGGTTGCGGCCGAACAGCAGGATGGCCGCCACCAGCACCACGGAGATGATGAGGCCCACCCTGATGCCCTCGCGCACGCCCTCGTGCACGCGGTCCAGCCGCTTCGCGCCCACGTTCTGGCCCACGAAGGTGGTCATGGCCATGCCGAAGGTGAAGTTGGGCATCATGGCGAAGCCGTCCACGCGCATCACAACCACGGAGCAGGCGATGACGCTGGTGCCGAATGAGTTGGTGAGCGACTGCACCACGATGGCCGCCATGGAGAAGATGGCCTGGGTGAGGCCGGAGGGCAGGCCCAGGCGCACGATTTCCTTCGTCATTTCCTTATCGGGCTTGAGGGCGGCGGGAGTGAGCTTCAGGGCGTCGCCCATATGAGTCAGCTTCCACAGGCAAAGCACGGCGGAGATGCTCTGGGCCAGGACCGTGGCCAGGGCCACGCCGTCCGCCGTCATGCCGAAATTGGCCACGAACACGATGTCCAGGATGATGTTCAGAACGCTGGCCACGATCAGGAAGATCAGCGGCGAAATGGAATCGCCCAGGCCGCGCAGCACGCCGGAGACGATGTTGTAGAAGCCGCCGCCCAGGATGCCGATGCAGATGATGTTCAGATACGCCACGGCCATGTCGTACACGTCGTCCGGCGTGCCCAGCAGGCTCATGAGGGGCCGGGTGATCAGCGGGCCCACGATCATGATGAACAGGCTGGCGATGACGGTGAGGGTGAGGCAGGTGCCCACGGCGGCGTTCAGGTCTTCCTTGCGCTGCGCGCCGAAATACTGAGACACCAGTATGCCCGCGCCGGTGGAGATGCCCATGAACAGCAGAAGCAGCAGGTTCAGGATCGGGCCGGCGGTGCCCACGGCGGCCAGGGCGCTCTTGCCCACGTAGTTGCCCACCACGATGGTGTCCACCGTGTTGTAGAGCGTCTGCGCCAGGTTGCCGATGAGCAGCGGCACGGCGAAGGTGGCCAGGTTGGTGAGGGGCTTGCCGACGGTCATGTCCTGCGCGCCGAACAGTTTCTTGAAGCGTTCCATCCCGTTTCCTCCCGGAGACCGGGGCCTGACTCAGCCGCCGGCCAGTATATGAGAAGTATTATAGCATGCTTTTTAAGCGACAGTGTGAATTATGCGTGAAACCATAATTTATATCGCGGAATTTTACGAAGCCCTCGCGCGATCCGGCAAACTGTGATATACTATAGCCACATTAAAGGCCGCCTTGCGCGGCGGAAGGGATGCGACGACCATGACCGAGGAGCAGAAAATCTTCAAAGGCGAACTGTTCAGCCCCGGCGCGCCCGAGCTGCGCGCCATGAAGCTCATAAGCCACAACCTGAGCCAGGCCTACAGCCAGGCCCGGGAGGACGAGACCGAGAAGCGCGCCGCCCTGGCGCGGGACATCCTGGCGGAGTTCGGCGAGGGCAGCTTCATGCAGGGCCCGATCTTCTTCCACTACGGCAAGCACACCCGCATCGGCAGGCGCGTGTTCATCAACTACAACTTCACCGTGCAGGACGACGCCTGCGTGACCATCGGCGACGACTGCAACTTCGGCCCCAACTGCACCATCGTGACGCCGGTGCACCCCATGCTGCCGGACGAGCGCTTCCTGATGTACAATGAAAACGGCGAGAAGAAGCACATGTGCTACGCCCGGCCCGTGGTCATCGGCCACGACTGCTGGTTCGGCGCGAACGTGGTGGTGTGCCCCGGCGTGACCATCGGGGACAACTGCGTCATCGGCGCGGGCAGCGTGGTGACGCGGGACATCCCCTCGAACAGCTTCGCCGCGGGCGTGCCCTGCAAGGTGATCCGGGAGATCACGGAGGCGGACAGCATGGCGAACAAGCCGGAGATTCTGGGGGAGAACAGGGTGATTGAGAAGTAAAGGCGCTGAAAATTATTCGTTCCCCGCTTGACGCCGCCCCCCGCCGGGCATATAATATTTATGAAAGGCTTTGACCGGGAAGAGTAGTCCCTTCATTCGATCCCAGAGAGAGGCGGCCGTCGGCTGAAAACCGCCTTGTGAGAGGAAAGGACGAAGTGCCCCCGCGAGCCGCGCCGCCGAAAGATTCAGTAGGCCGCGCCGGACGCGCGCCGTTATCGCGCTTGAGCGGGAGGATTTTATCCTCCAAGCAGAGTGGAACCACGCCGCCGCGTCTCTGACAGGGAGACGCGGCTTATTCTTTTCAGGGGGAAAAGGACATGTTCAAGCATCTTCGCAGCGACATCCAGGCCGTGCTGGACCGGGACCCCGCCGCCCGCACGCCGCTGGAGGTCATGCTGTGCTATCCCAGCTTCAAGGCCGTGCGGCGCCATCGCCGGGCTCACTGGCTCTGGACGCATAACCTGAAGCTGCTGGCCCGCGTCGTGTCTCAGCGCACGCGGAAGAAGACCGGCATCGAGATCCACCCCGGCGCCACCATCGGCGAGGGCCTGTTCATCGACCACGGCACCGGCGTGGTCATCGGCGAGACCGCCGAGCTGGGCAACAACGTGACCCTCTATCAGGGCGTCACCCTGGGCGGCACCGGCAAGGACGTGGGCAAGCGCCACCCCACGCTGGAGGACAACGTGGTGGTGGGCTCGGGCGCCAAGGTGCTGGGCCCTTTCCGGGTGGGCGAGGGCTCCAAGATCGGCGCCGGCGCCATCGTGCTCAAGGAAGTGCCGCCCCACTGCACCGTGGTGGGCAACCCCGGCCGCGTGGTGCGCATGATGGGGGCGAAGGTGGGCATCGACCTGGATCAGGTCAACCTGCCCGACCCCGTGAAGGAGCGCATCCTGGCGCTGGAATCCCGTCTGGACGAACTGGAAAAATGCGTGGACTGCCCCCGGCGCACACAGGACCCCGACTGCGCCGAGCGCGCCGACCGCGTTCGCAAACTGAAGGAGGAATTGAAGAATGAAGCTCTATAACAGCCTCACCCGCGTGAAGGAAGACTTCGTGCCAAACCATCCCGACATCGTGAAGATGTACACCTGCGGCCCCACCGTGTACCACTTCGCCCATATCGGTAACCTGCGCTCCTACATCATGGAGGACATCCTGGAAAAGTACCTGCGCTACGCCGGCTATAACGTGAAGCGCGTCATGAACATCACCGACGTGGGCCACCTCACCAGCGACGCCGACGAGGGCGAGGACAAGATGCTCAAGGGCGCCCGCCGGGAGCATAAGTCCGTCATGGAGATCGCCGCGTTCTACACCGACGCCTTCTTTGCCGACTGCAAAAAGCTCAACATCAAGCGCCCCGACGTCGTCGAGCCCGCCACCAACCTGATCGACGACTACATCAAGATCATCACCAAGCTCATCGACACCGGCTACGCCTATCTGGCCGGCGGCAACGTGTACTTCGACACCTCCAAATTGAAGCAGTACTACGTGTTCAACGACTTCAACGAGGACGACCTGGCCGTGGGCGTGCGCGAGGGCGTGGAGGAGGACACCAACAAGCGCAACAAGAACGACTTCGTGCTGTGGTTCACCAAGTCGAAGTTCGAGGATCAGGCCCTCAAGTGGGATTCCCCCTGGGGCGTGGGCTATCCGGGCTGGCACATCGAGTGCTCCGCCATCTCCATGCGCCATCTGGGCGAGGATCTGGACATCCACTGCGGCGGCATCGACAACGCCTTCCCGCACCACACCAACGAGATCGCCCAGTCCGAGAGCTACCTGGGTCATAAGTGGTGCAACTACTGGATGCACGTGCGCCACCTGAACGCCAATGGCGGCAAGATGAGCAAGTCCTCCGGCGAATTCCTCACCGTGAGCCTCCTGGAGGAAAAGGGCTACGACCCGCTGGCCTACCGCCTGTTCTGCCTGCAGAGCCACTATCGCCGCAACCTGGAATTCTCCTGGGACATCCTCAGCAACGCCCAGGGCGCCTATAATAAGCTCATCGCCCGCGTGGCCGCCCTGACGCCCGGCCAGGGCGACATCGACGAGGCCGCCCTGGCCGCGCTGGACGAGAAGTTCCGCGCCGCGCTGGACAACGACCTGAACACCTCCCTGGCCGTCACCGCCGTGTACGACGTGCTCAAGTACGACACCACCGACGCCACCAAGCTGGCCGCCATCGACAAATTCGACACCGTGCTGGGCCTGGACCTCATCAAAAAGGCCGCCGCCCGCCGGGAGGAGCAGCAGAAGCTGGCCGCTCAGGCCGCCACCCAGGGCGTGGTGTTCGAGGGCTGCGACCGTGACGAGGCCATCGAGGCCCTGGTCGAGGCCCGCGCCGCCGCCAAGAAGGCGAAGAACTTCGCCGAGGCCGACCGCATCCGCGCCGAGCTCACCGAAAAGGGCTACACCGTCATCGACACCCCCCAGGGACCGAAGGTCACGAAGAATTAGGAATTTGGAATGGGGAATGGGGAATTCCAGTTTGCTCCCAGGCGCGGCTGAGGCCGCGGGACCTCATCCGGCGCTGCGCGCCACCTTCCCCAAAGGGGAAGGCTCCCCTCTAACACCGCGCTGATCAGTGCCTTCCCCTTTGGGGAAGGTGGCAGCCCGAAGGGCTGACGGATGAGGTCTTTTCAGGCAAACTAAAATTCCCCATTCCCCATTCCCAATTCCCCATTGAAATATATAAACTCCGAAGGAGGTTTTTATCCATGAAGCGTCAGGCTGCGTTTATCGACGCGAAGAAGCACCTCAAGGGCGCGCTGCACTGCCACACCACCCGGTCGGACGGCAAGGGCGATCCGGCGGAGGTCATCCGGCTCCACAAGGAGAACGGCTATGACTTCATGGCGCTCACCGATCACCGCTACTACAACTATCAGAACTTCGCCGACGTTGACATGACCATCGTGCCCGGCATGGAGATGGACCGGAACCTGCCCGGCCCCGGCGTGCACTGCCACCACATCGTGTGCATCGGCCCCGCCCGGGAGGACGGCAACGGCTTTCAGCAGGACGACCGCTTCCCCAGCATGCGCTATGACCGGCCCGAGCAGACCCAGGAGATGCTGGACTGGCTGCACGAGAACAACAACATGACCATCTACTGCCACCCCGAGTGGAGCGGCACCCCGGCCCGGGAATTCGAGATGCTCCGGGGCAATTTCGCCATGGAGATCTGGAACAGCGGCTGCGTCATCGAGGACGGCGTGGACGCCAACGCCGCCTACTGGGACGAGCTGCTGGTTCAGGGGCAGAAGATCTTCGGCGTTGCCACCGACGACGGCCACGCCATGTATCAGCACTGCAAGGGCTGGGTGCGGGTGAACAGCGAGAACAACCTGAACGCCATCCTGGCCGCGCTGAAAAACGGCGCGTTCTACTCCTCCTGCGGCCCGGAAATCTATGATTTCTACGTGGACAAGGGCGAGGCGCACATCGAGTGCTCCCCGGTGAAGGAGATCCAGTTCGTGCACCTGCGCATTCCCTACCGCCTGGTGAAGCCCGCCGAGGGCGAGACCACCGTCACTGCCGGCAGCACCAGGCTGCGGGAGAGCAACTCGCCCTACATCCGCGCCGTGGTGACCGACGAGCAGGGCCGCCGCGCCTGGACCAACCCCATCTTCCTGGACAGCGACGACTTCAGGACCGTCTGACGGCAACGCGAAAAAGCGCCGGCCGGAACCGCTCAACTCAGCGGCTCCGGCCGGCGTTGTTTCTATTGATTATGCCTCTCCTACGGCTCGATGTGCTCCAGCATCTCCACGCGGTTGGCGTGGCGGCCGCCCTCGAACTCGGCGGAGAAGAAGGCGTCCAGGATGGAGCAGGCCAGGCCCTCGCCCACCACGCGGGCGCCGAAGGCGATCATGTTGGCGTTGTTGTGGCGGCGGCTCAGCTCGGCGGAGTAGGGCTCGGAGCACACGGCGGCCCGCACGCCCCGCACCCGGTTGGCGGCCATGGAGATGCCGATGCCCGTGCCGCAGATGAGCACGCCCATCTCGCACTCGCCCGAGGCCACCTTGCGGGCGGCCTTCTCGCCCATGCGGGGATAGTCCACCTGCTCGGCGGTGTAGCAGCCCACATCCACCACCTCGAAGCCCTTGTCCTTCAGGTGATTGACGACGACGTTCTTGAGAACAAAACCGGCGTGATCGCAGCCGAAGACGATTTTCATGACGAATGCCTCCCGAATATCGTTGTGCGCTCTGTTACGGCCGCGCCGGCTCCCAGTCGATGGAGCGCGGCGGGCAGGGCGTGAGGTCGTAGACCACGCGGTCCACCTGGGGCAGCTCCGCGAGAATGCGCTCGGTGGCGCGCTCCAGCAGGTCGTAGGGCATGCGATAGGCGATGGACGCGGAGCCGGCCAGCGTCAGCGCGCGCAGCGCGATCACATAGCGGCAGGCGCGGGGGCCGGTGGCGGTGGTCTCGCTCAGCTGGGCGCAGTAGCGGCGCACCCGGCGGTGCAGCCCGGCCTGCTCGATCTCCTCCCGCAGGATGGCGTCCGCCTCCCGCACCACGGCCAGCTTCTCCATGGTCACCTCGCCGGTGATGCGCATGGCCAGGCCGGAGCCGGGCAGGGGCTGGCGCTGGGTGATGGCCTCCGGCAGGCCCAGGTATTCGCCCACGGCGCGCACCTCGTCCTTAAAGAGGTAGCGGGTGGGCTCGATGAGCCGGTAGCCGGAGAGCACGTTCAGGTTCTGTTCGTCGTGGGTGAAGCTGAGGGTGTCGGAATAGATGGTGCCCTTCACCAGGAACTCCACGCCGGAATAGCGGGCGGCCTCCTCCTGATAGATGGTGGAGAACTCGTTGCTGATGGCAGCCCATTTCTCCTCGGAATCCGTGAGCCCCTCCAGGCGGCGGAAGAAGCGGTCCCGGGCGTTGACGCAGTGGATGCGGATGCCCATGGCCAGGCCGAAGGACTCGCGCACCACCCGGGTGTCGCCCTTGCGCATGAGGCCGGTGTCGATATAGAGGCAGTGCATCTGCTCGCCGATGGCGCGGTGCATGAGCGCGGCGCACACGGAGGAGTCCACGCCGCCGGACAGGGCCATCAGCGCCTGGCAGTCGCCCACCTCGCTTCGGATGTCCTCCACGATGCTGTCCACGATGGTCTCGGTCTTCCACCAGTGCTCGCAGCCGCAGATGTCCGCAGCGAAATGATCCAGAATTTGCAGGCCGTCCGGGTCGTTGGGCTCCACGCCGAACTGCATGCCGTACAGCTTCTTCTCCTCGCAGGCGAAGGCGGCGGCCATGCCGTGGCCGTGGGCGATGACGGAGAAGCCCTCCGGCAGCTCCAGCATGTCCAGCCGGGTGATATATCGGTCGGAATAGGACAGCCCGCTGAACAGCGGCGAGGTGGATACAAAGTGAAGCTGCAGCGTCTGATCCTCCAGCGCGGTGTGGCGCACCTGGCCGCCCAGCAGGCGAACCATGCAGCGCGCGCCGTGCCCGATGCCCAGCACCGGCAGGCCCATCGAGAAGACAGCCGCGTCGCACGCCGCCCCGTCGTCCTCGCAGGCGCCCGCGAGAATGAGGCCGCGGGGAGCGATCCCGGCGATTTCATCCGCGCTCAGGTCGAAGGGCCGCAGCTCGCAGTAGATCTGGCAGCCGCGCAGGCGGCGGGCGAGATCCTGGGCCTGGGTGCCTCCGAAATCGAGGATCAGGAGCATGTCCCGTTTCATGGCGATTCCTCCAAAACAGTGATTCGCCGCACTCCGGCGGCAACAGCTCTGCATTTACATTATATTCGACACATATGTTTATTATAACAAGCCTGTATTAAGATTTTGTGTAGTCGGGCGGAGCGGCCGCCGGCAGCCCGAAAAATAGGCCGGAATTTTTGCCCTTGAAACCAATAATTTAAAATGGGGATATTGACGAATGAAAATTAACATAGTATAATACAGAGTTGTATAATACTGTTGAGCATACCCGATCGTGGACCGGGCGTGCCACGCGGGGAGGATTATGGGAGACATGAAGAAAAAAAGTTGGTTAACGCTCTGCATTACGCTGCTGCTGATCGTGCTGATCGGCGCGCTGGCGATCAACGGCCTTCAGATCGGCAAGTATATCCTGAAGCCGGTCGGCAAGGCCATCAGCCTCGGTCTTGATCTGCGCGGCGGCATTTACGCGGTGTATCAGGGCGATACCACGGCCGAAGATTTTGACACCCAGATGGACGCGACTGTGACCATCATGATCAACCGACTGACCGCCGAGGGCTATACCGAGGCGACGGTCACCCGTCAGGGCGCTGACAGAATCCGCATTGAAATTCCCGATGTGCAGGACCCCAACGAGATCCTGACCATCGTCGGCACGCCGGCCCACCTGACCTTCGTCGATCCGAACGGCGAGATCATCCTGGAGGGCGACGACGTGAAGGAAGCCGCTCCGGCTTATGATTCCCAGAACGGCAACGCCCCCATCATCGCGTTCCAGCTGAACGCCGAGGGCGCGAAGGCCTTCGCCGAGGCCACCGCGAAGTTCGTGGGCCAGGTCATCAGCATCAAGCTGGACGAGACCACGCTGACCGCGCCGGTGGTGCAGTCCGCCATCACCGAGGGCAGCGGCATCATCAACGGCTTTGCCGACATCCAGACCGCCGCCACCATCGCCAACCTGATCATGTCCGGCGCGCTGCCGCTGAACATCACGCTGATCGAGTCCAGCGCGGTGTCCGCCACCCTGGGCGTTGACGCGCTGAGCACCTCGCTCACCGCCGGCATCATCGGCATCATCCTCATCATGCTGTTCATGATCGTGATGTACCGCATTCCCGGCGTCGTGGCCGACCTGGCGCTGTGCATCTACATGCTCATCGTGTTCTACGCGCTGGCCCTGGTGCCCGGCGTGCAGCTCACCCTGCCCGGCATCGCCGGTATCCTGCTGGGCATCGGCATGGCCGTTGACGGCAACGTCATCATCTTTGAGCGCTTCCGCGAGGAATTCAAGGCCGGCCGCTCCATCGACGCGGCGGCCCAGCGCGGCTATAAGAACGCGCTCTCTTCCATCATCGACTCCAACGTGACCACGATCATCGCCGCCATCGTGCTGGTTCGCTTCGGCACCGGCTCCGTGAAGGGCTTCGCCATCACGCTGCTGATCGGCGTTATCGTGTCGATGATCTCCTCCATCCTGATCACCCGCTTCCTGCTGAACCGGGCGACCAAGCTGGGCATTGACAATAAGGCGCTTTGGACTCGATGAGAAAGGGGGATATGAAAATGGATAACAACTTCTTCACCAAGAATACCCGGACGTTCCTGATCATTCCCGCCGTCATCATCTGCGTCGCGATCCTGCTGTCCATCTTCGGACTGGGCCTGAACGCGGGCATCGACTTCACCGGCGGCTCCCTGCTCACCTACACCGTGGGCGAGGACTTCGACGTGTCCGTGGTTGAGAGCGCGCTGAAGAGCGCGGGCATCAACGAATATCAGATCGCCAAGACCGGCTCCGGCGCCGTGAAGACGCAGCTGGAAGTGCGCACCAAGGATCTGGGCGAGGCCTCCGAGACCATGCGCATGGCTTTTGAGGACGAGTTGGAAAAGACCTATCCGAACCTGACCTTCTTCACCATCGACACCGTGGGCGCCACCGCGGGCCGCGACCTGGTGAGCAACGCCATCAAGTCCTGCCTGATCGTGTTCGTGTGCCTGCTGATCTACATCGCCATCCGCTTCGACCTGTACAGCGGCGTCACCGCCCTGGTGGCCCTGCTGCACGACATCTGCATCATGGTGTCCTTCATGGTCTTCTTCCGCGGCGTGTATCAGGTGAACACCTCCTTCATCGCGGCGATGCTGACCATCATCGGTTACTCCATCAACAACACCATCATCATCTTCGACCGCATCCGCGAGAACAACCGCCTGTTCGCCTATAAGGAAGGCTCCCGCAAGGCCGTGGTCGAGGCTTCCGTGCGCCAGACCCTGTCCCGCACGGTGAACACCACCATCACCACCCTGATCACCCTGGTTGTGCTGTACATCCTGGGCGTGGAGTCCATCAAGGAATTCGTGTTCCCGCTGATCGTGGGCATGCTGGCCGGTGTGTACTCCTCCGTGCTGCTGAGCGGCCAGATCTGGGCCAGCTGGGTTGACAAGCAGATCTTCGCCCCCATCACCAACCTGTTCAAGAGGAACAAGGGCGCGGCGAAGAAGGCGTAATCGCATAAGCGCGTATCACGCGCGTTTCAAATGGAGCGGGAGCTAACCCCGCTCCATTTTTCCATTGAGCGAGGGATGCCTTTACCGGCAAACCGGGATTTGTGGAGGAATACCATGGATAAACAAGCTCTGATCGCTCTGTTTGAAAAATATATTCGGAAGCTGAGGATTACCCCTGAATGGGATGTAAAGCTTGAATTGGTTGAAGATCCCACATGGCCCAAAACGGGCGATTTCAAAATTGATTGTGATGACAGAAAAGCCATATTACTGTTGAATGTAATCAATCCGAAGCAGGAGAACCTTGAAGAGGTCATCATTCATGAGCTTATGCATATTAAGATGTACCCGTTGGATCAGGTGACTGAATCGCTGATTACAAATTGTTTTGAGGAAGGAACCGCGGCGAGTCAATTTGCCTATCAGCAGTTTTTTACGGCTCTTGAACAGACGGTTGAAGAATTGGCCAAGTGCTTTTTGCTGGAATATGGCGAGAACAGAGAGTTCTCCTACGGAAGATGCAATAATGGGAAATCCTTCAACGATTTGTATGAAGGATTAAACAGCATTGATTAGAGCGAGGGATGCCTTTACCGCAGACTGCAATACTCGTGTTTCTTTCCAACATTTTGAACAGAATCGAGGTTTGTGCGGAATGAAAAAGATAAATAAAACTTTGCGAGCTGTTGTGGATTATAAGGACAATTACATCGTTTTATGTTTGATTTTTTATGTCTTTGATATAATAATCACCTTGCACAATTGTGCTACAATGGTTCATTTTATTATTGACGAGATACAATACAGTTTAACCAATGAGTATCATCTCGAGTTTGTACTGTATAGCCCGTTGCCATATATACTTGATGCCTTGCTTATCATATCTATATTCTATCATATAATTTTGCTGATTATAGCTTCAATAAAATCGAACAAATGGAAATGGTTGAGCATTTCTGCTGTATTGATGTTTATAACAGAATGTGTTGTTGAGGTGACGAGATATTTTACTTCTGGACGCCCTATGATTACTTATTACACCTTTGAAGTCCTCGTATTGTTTATCTTCCATGCAATCAATTTTTCGCTTAAAAAGGAATGGTGGAAGAATTGGTCGACATTATATCCCAAATATCCCTATATATCCATGGCAAAACGAATTGCTTCAAAAAAGCATTATAGATAAACAGGGAGCATGAAGATGGCGGAACAGTTTTTGACGCTGATGGCGGACCTGGACGACGGCGCGCAGAAGCGCATGTCCGAGTGGTACAGTATTTTGAGAAGCGCGGGTTTCATCGGAACGCAGACGCCGGGCCTTCCGTTTCACATCAGCCTGGCGACCTTTCCGCTGGAACAGGAGCGGAAGGCCGTCGAGTTGACCGAAAGAGTTGCCGGCGCGTTTTCGCCGATACCGGTGCACATCAGCCATATCGGGCTGTTCGCGCCGGGAAAGGTCCTGTTTGGAGGGCCCGAAAGAAACGCGAAACTGGACTCGCTCCATGAGGCCTGTGAGCTGAACCCGGATGCGCAGCGCCCGTGGACGCCCCATGTCACCCTGCTGATCGACGAACCGGCAACCGTATGCGCGGCTTTGCCCTTGCTCCTGAATTCGTTCCATCCCTTTGTGGGGCAGATCACCCGCTTGCATCTGTGCGCCTTCTGGCCGACGCGGGAGATCGCGGCCGCCGAATTGACCGGGGAAGAATGAATTCCAAATCAACGTTCTCTTGTTCACCGACCGATAAAGGAGTTTCTAATGTACCGACTGATCCAGCGCGGCGAGGCCGCCGAGGCCTGGCCCCGCCCAAACGATATGCCGCCCCTCATCCATCAGCTGCTCATCCGGCGGGGCGTGGCTTCCGCCGAGGAGGCCCGGGCCTTCCTGCACCCGGACGAAAGCCAGCTGCACGACCCCTTCCTCTTTCCCGGCATGAAGGCCGCCGTGGAGCGCGTCAATCAGGCGAAGGAAAAGGGTGAGACGGTGTGCGTGTGGGGCGATTACGACGTGGACGGCGTCAGCGCCACCTCCATCCTCATGCTGTATTTCGGCTCCATCGGCCTTGATTGCTTTCACTACATCCCGGACCGCCACGCCGAGGGCTACGGCCTCAACGACGCGGGCGTGGGCCAGGTGGCCCAGCTGGCGAATCTGCTCATCACCGTGGACTGCGGCATCAGCTGCGCCCATGAGATCGAGACGGCCAAGTCGCTGGGGCTGGACTGCATCGTCACCGACCATCATCGGCCCGGCGACGTGCTGCCGGACTGCACCGTCATCAATCCCCTCGTGGGCGGTTATCCCTTCGACCGGCTCTGCGGCGCGGGGGTGGCCTTCAAGCTGGTGCACGCCCTGGGCGGGCTGGAGGCGGCCATGGCGTACATCGACCTGGCGGCCCTGGCCACCGTGGCGGACCTGGTGCCCCTGGCGGGGGAGAACCGGGCCATCGTGACTTTGGGCCTTCGCCGCATCAACAGCGCGCCCAGGCTGGGCATGAGCCTGCTCATCCAGCGGGCGGGGCTGCAGGACCGGCTGATCTCCGCGGGGAACATCGCCTTTCAGTTGGCCCCGCGCGTCAACGCCAGCGGCCGCCTGGGAGACGCCCGGCGGGCCCTGCGGCTGCTCACCTCCACCGACGCCGGGGAGGCGGGGCCCATCGCGGACGAGCTGGAGCAGGAAAACACCCGCCGCCGGGGCGAGGAGCAGGCCATCGTGAATGAATGCCAGCAAATGATGGAAAACTACGACCTGCTGGCTCACCGGATCATCGTGCTGTGCGGCGCGGGGTGGAACTCCGGGGTCATCGGGCTGGCGGCGTCCAGGCTGGTGCAGGAGTATCACTATCCGGTGGTGCTGCTGGCCGAGTCAGAGGGCGTGTGCGTGGGCTCCTGCCGCAGCATCCCGGCGGTGGACATCTTCGCCGCGCTGTCCAGCGTGGCCGATCTCATGACCCGCTTCGGCGGGCATCATCAGGCGGCGGGCCTGGCCATGCCCAGGGCGAACCTGCCCGCGTTCATCGCCCGGCTGGACGAGTACCTGGCCGAGCGCACCCGGCCGGACGACTACATCCCCGAGCTGGAGTACGACCTGGACTGCCCCCTGGGCGACGTCACCGAGGAGGCCGTGCGGCTGATGGAGCTTCTGCAGCCCGCGGGCTTCGGCAACCCCTCGCCGGTGTTTCTCACCCAGGCGGAGGCCGAGTCCGCCCGGGCGGTGGGGAAGGACGGGTCGCATTTGCAGCTGCAGCTCACCCAGGAGGGCGCGCGGGTGCAGGGCATCTGCTTCGGCCAGGGCAGGCTGGCCCAGGACATCGCCGGCACCACGCGGCATCTGCTCTACGCGCCGTCGCTGAACGAGTGGCGGGGCCGGGTGAGCGTGCAGTGCGAGGTGAAGAACTTCCTCACAGAGCCGCTGCCCGCCGTTTTTGCGCGTTTTATTGACAAATATCCCCGCTATTTGCGCACATATTTAACGCAAGTCCTTTATAATATTGAGTTAAATTCCGATGCGCGCAAGGCTGAGCCTGTTTCGGACGAGACGCTGCGTGGCTGGCTGGAGGCCTCGCCCCAGGGTACGCTGATGGCGGCTGTGACCGACGAGGGCGCGAAGTCGCTGCTGGCGTTTCTGAAGGAAAACGGGCTGGAGAGCCGGGCGGACGCCCTCATCGGCCGCTGGAGCGCCGACCGCACCGCCATGAACGCCGCCCTGCTGTGCCCCGTGGGCGCACCGAAGGGCCGCTGGCGGCATATCGTGCTGTGGGACGCGCCGGCGGAGGCGTTCCCCGCGCTGCCGGAGGGGCCGGTGTTTCTGGCCGGACGGCGCGCGCCGGACAGCTGGATGATCGCCCTGCCCGGCGTGGACGCGCTGAGGCGGGTGTATGTGGCCGCGAGGCGGTTCGCCGCAACGCCCGTGCTGCGGGTGACGCTGGAGGACATCGAGCGGGACGTGGCCCGGAGCGGGGGTTTCCCCGAGGGGGCCGCGCTGCGCATGGGCCTCGCCGTGCTGAACCACATGGCCCTGATTGAAATCGATCCGGAGGAGGCGCGGCTCAGCGTGCCGCCGGGACGCAAGTGCAGCCCGGAGGAGGACGCGCTGTTCAGGCGCCTGAAAATACTGACCGACTATGCCGCGGAAAAGGAGTGATCTGAGTGGCCGATATGCCGGACTGTACCCCGACAACCGAACAGCAGGAGGATCCCAATCGCAAAGCCGTCGACGCGCTGCTGGCGAAAATCGCCGGCAACCATCCCGACAGCGATCTTTCGCTGGTCGAAAAGGCCTATCAGTTTGCCAACAAGGCGCACGCGGGCCAGAAGCGGCGCTCGGGCGAGCCCTACATCATCCATCCGCTCAGCGTGGCCGACACGCTGGCCGACCTCTCGCTGGACGCCACCACCATCGCGGCGGGCCTGCTGCATGACTGCGTGGAGGATATCGAGGAGGTCACCACCGAAACCATCGAGCAGGAATTCGGCGCGGAGGTGGCGCTGCTGGTGGACGGCGTCACGAAGCTGTCCCGGCTGGACTTCACCTCCCGGGAGGAGCAGCAGGCCGAGTCCCTGCGCAAGATGTTCCTGGCCATGGGCAAGGACATCCGCGTAGTGCTGATCAAGCTGGCTGACCGGCTGCACAACATGCGCACCCTGAAATATCAAAGGCCGGAGCGCCAGGTGCCCATCGCCCGGGAGACGCTGGACGTCTACGCGCCTCTGGCTCACCGGCTGGGCATCTTCGCCATCAAATGGGAGCTGGAGGACCTGTCCCTGCGCTACATCGACCCGGAGGGCTTCTACCAGATGGTGGAGCTGGTTGGGGCCAAGCGCAAGGAGCGGGAGCACATCGTGGAACTGGTTGTGGAGCAGCTTCGGGATCAGCTGAAGCTGGCGGGCATCCGCGGCGAGATCACCGGCCGCCCCAAGCACCTCTACAGCATCTACAAAAAGATGAAGACCCAGCACAAGACCTTCGACCAGATCTACGATCTGTTCGCCGTTCGGGTGCTGGTGGACACCGTGCCGGACTGCTACGCCACCCTGGGCGTGGTGCACACCCTGTGGACCCAGGTGCCCAACCGCTTCAAGGACTACATCTCCATGCCCAAGGGCAACATGTATCAGTCGCTGCACACCACCGTGGTGGGCACCAGCGGCGAGCTGCGGGGCCAGACCTTCGAGGTGCAGATTCGCACCTGGGAGATGCACCGCACCGCCGAGTTCGGCATCGCGGCCCACTGGCGCTATAAAGAGGGCAAGCCCGCCGACAAGCTGGACGACAAGCTCTACTGGCTCAGGCAGATCCTGGACTGGCAGAGCGACACCCGGGACCCCAGCGAGTTCATGGACGCGCTGCGGGTGGATCTGTTCAGCGACGAGGTGTTCGTGTTCACCCCCAAGGGCGACGTGGTGAACCTGCCCCGGGGGGCGACGCCCATCGACTTCGCCTACCGCATCCACTCCGCCATCGGCAACAAGTGCGTGGGCGCGAAGATCAACGGCCGCATCGTCACCCTGGACACGCCTCTGGAGACCGGCGACTTCGTGGAGGTGCTCACCTCGTCCACCTCCCATGGCCCCTCCCGCGACTGGCTCAAGCTGGCCGCCACCAGCGAGGCCAAGAGCAAGATCCGCGCCTTTTTCAAGCGGGAGCAGCACGACGAGAACGCCGAAAAGGGCCGGGACATGCTGGAGCGCGAGGCCAAGCGCCTGGGCTTCACGCTGAGCCAGCTGGTGAAGCCCGAGTTTCTGGAGTCCATCTACCGCCGCTATTCGCTGCACTCGCTGGACGACGTGTACGTGACCGTGGGCTTCGGCGGGCTCAGCTCCAACCAGGTGATCAACCGCCTGGCGGAGGAGCTCAGGAAGACCACCAAGGCCGTGGAGCCGCCGCCGGAGATCAAGCCGGTGGCCCCCACTCCGCCCCGGGACGACAAGCGCGGCGGCGGCAGCGCCCAGCAGGGCGTCATCGTGGAGGGCGGCAGCGGCATGCTGGTGCGCTTCGCCCACTGCTGCAACCCCCTGCCCGGCGATGACATCGTGGGCTACATCACCCGGGGGCGCGGCGTGTCCGTGCACCGGCGGGACTGCACCAACATGGGCGACATGATGCTGGAGCCGGAGCGCTTCATCCCCGTGCGCTGGGAGAACGAGACCAGCGCCGGCTACGAGGCGGGCATCCGGGTGATCGCCAACGACCGCATGGGCCTGCTGGCCGACATCTCCGTGATGCTGGCGCAGATGGAGGTGCCCATCGTGGCGGTGTCCGCCCGCACGGACCGGGGCGGCAAGCAGAAGAAGAACACCACCACCATCGACCTGGTGCTGGCCATCCGCGACACCAGCCAGCTGGAGGACATCATCAAGCGGCTGCTGCGGCGGGGCGACATCATCGAGGTGTTCCGCACCAACAGCTAGGAGGGCGATTCGATGCGATGCGTTGTTCAGCGCGTGACCCGCGCCAGCGTGACGGTAGAGGGCGAGGTCGTGGGCCGGATCGGCCCGGGCTTCATGGTGCTGGTGGGCGTTGAGGAGGGCGACGGGGAGCCGGACGCCGCCTACTGCGCCCAGAAGATCAGCGGACTGCGCGTGTTTGAGGACGCGGAGGATAAGATGAACCTGTCCCTGTCCGATGTGGGGGGCGGGGTGCTGCTGGTGTCCCAGTTTACGCTGCTGGGCGACGCGCGGCACGGCCGGCGCCCCAGCTTTTCCAACGCGGCGCGCCCGGAGCTGGCGGAGCCCCTGTTTCTGCGGCTGAAGGCGCTGCTGGAGCAGGCGGGCCTGGCGGTGGAGACGGGCCGCTTCCGCACCCACATGGAGGTGGAGCTGGTCAACGACGGGCCGGTCACCATTCTCCTGGACAGCCGGAAAGGATTTTGAGGCATGATCGTCATTCAGGCGCTGGTGTGCGGCGCGTATGAGGAAAACGCCTATCTGGTGTACGACGAATCCCGGCCCGATTGCCTGCTGATCGATCCGGGGGACGACCTGCCCGGGCTGGAGAAGGCCCTGCGCCAGAGCGGGAAAAAGCTCACCGATATCCTGCTTACCCACGGGCACTTCGACCACACCCTGGCCGCCGCGCCGCTGAAGGAAAAGTACGGCGCGCGGCTGCACATCCACCCGCTGGACACCCACATGCTGTTCTCTCCCGGCGCGGCGGCGATGAATCCGTCGGTGTGCCGGCTGCCCTTCGCGCCCGCCAGCGCCGACGCGCCCTTCCCCATGGAGAGCGCCTTCGGGCTGTCTGTGTGCGGGCTGGAGTTTCAGGGCATTCACACCCCCGGCCACACTCCGGGCGGCGTCTGCCTGATCCTGGAGGCGGCCAACGCCGTCTTTACGGGGGACACGCTCTTCGCCCACGGCTACGGTCGCTACGACTTCCCCGGCGGCGACCTGCACCAGCTGATGAAATCGCTGAAGGCGGTGCTGTCGCTGCCCAGAGGGCTCACGGTGTATCCGGGACACGGCGAGGCGGACACGATGGAGGCCATCGCCGCCCGCTGGAATATCAAATGAGGAGGACGGCCATGATCCGTCTGGAAACGAACCTGCCCGGCTTTTTCAACGAGCTGTGCGAGGTGATCCGGCTCTTTCTCGGCGCGGTCGAGATCCGGCAGGACGAGGGCGACGAGCTCATCGTTCACCGGCACGACGAGGCGGAGGGCCTGTGGGTGGAGCGCTTCTCCGCCCAGGGCCATGAGGTCTGCCACGCCGCCCCCATCGTCCGCGGGAGGCTGGAGGAAAAGCGCCAGCTCAAGCGGGCGGCCAAGACCGGGTGCTTCCTGCTCATGCGGGAGATCACCGGCGTCACGCCCCCCTGGGGCTCCCTCACCGGCATCCGGCCCACGCGGCTGATGTATGAGCTGCGGGAAAAGGGCGTGGAGGGGGAGGCGGCCCGGCGCGCCATGGAGGACACCTTCTACGTGTCGCCGGACAAGGCGCTTTTGCTCTCCGACATCCTGACCATGCAGCGGGGCCTGATCGACACGCCGGATGACGAATACGACCTGTACATCGGCATCCCCTTCTGCACCACCCGCTGCGCCTATTGCTCCTTCGCCTCGGGGGAGCTGGGCAAGGGCACGCTGGTGGAGCCCTATCTGGCGGCGCTGAAGCGGGAAATGGCGCTGGACGCCGCGCTGATGGGCGAGCTGGGCCTCACAATCCGCGCGGCCTATATGGGCGGCGGCACGCCCACCGCGCTGACGGCGAAGCAGCTGGACGGCCTCCTCCGGGAGGCGAACCGGCTCTATCCCGGCGCCCGGGAGTGGACGGTGGAGGCCGGTCGGCCGGACACCATCGACCGGGACAAGCTGCAGGCGCTCATCGACAACGGGGTGGAGCGCATCAGCGTGAACCCGCAGACGTTTTCGGACGAGACGCTGCGGGTCATCGGCCGGGCCCACACCGCGGCGCAGACCGTCGAGGCCTATGGGCTGGCCCGGAGCATGGGCTTTCACCACATCAACATGGATCTGATCGCCGCCCTGCCGGGGGAGAACGAGGAGGACTTCTTCCGCTCCCTGGCCCGCACCATCCAGCTGGCCCCGGAGAGCATAACCGTGCACACCCTGGCCATCAAGCGGTCCAGCCGGCTCCACGAGCAGGGCTACGCTCAGGTGGACGCCGGCACCGCCGAGCGCATGGTGAACGGCGCCCGGGAGAGGCTGGCCGAAGCGGGCTACGCGCCTTACTACCTCTACCGGCAGAAGTACATGGCCGGCAACCTGGAAAACGTGGGCTACGCCAAACCCGGCTACGCCTGCCTCTACAACATCGACAACATGGAGGAGACCACCCGCATCCTCGCCCAGGGCGCCGGGGCGATCACGAAGTGGCTCTTCCCGCGGGAGCGGCGCATCGAGCGGTCGCCGAACCTGCGCAACATCGAGCAGTACATTCAGCGCGTTGACGAAATGGCGGCGCGCAAGCGGGCGCTGATCCTGAGTCAGGAGGAGAATGAGCAATGAACGCAACCATGAAAAAAGTCATCGCCGGCGTGGTGCTGATCGCGCTGGTGGCGGTGGGCGTGATCGTCTACGACAGGCTATCCAGGCCGGATTACTCCAAGGTGCCTCATCCCACCGTGACCATCACCATGGAGAACGGCGAGGAGATCCATCTTGAGCTGTATCCGGACATCGCGCCGAACACCGTGGCCAACTTTGTGGAGCTGGCCCAGTCCGGCTTCTACGACGGCGTGATCTTCCATCGCGTGATTCCCGGCTTCATGATCCAGGGCGGCGACCCCCAGGGCAACGGCTCCGGCGGCCCCGGCTTCACCATCAAGGGCGAATTCACCGCCAACGGCTTCAACAATCCCCTCAGCCACACCCGGGGCGTGATTTCAATGGCCCGGCGGGGCAGCGGCGCGGGTGGCAAAAACCAGGGCTTCGACACCGCCGGCAGCCAGTTCTTCATCATGCACGCGGACTATCCGTCTCTGGACGGCCAGTACGCCGCCTTCGGCCGGGTGACCGACGAGGAGAGCATGACCGTGGTGAACGAGATCGCCACCACCGTGACCGACTCCAGCGACAAGCCGCTGAACGAGTGGAAGATTAAGACCATCACCGTGGATACCAAGGGGTATGAGTACAAGGCGGTCAGGATCAAGAATTAGAAAATGATGGGAAACAGCGGTTTTTGTTGACAAGAACGGTAAGATCGCATATAATCAGTATAGGAGAGCGGACGTCATTCCGCTGGTGTGACTGGCACCTAAAACCCGAAATGTGTGCCGGACTTGTGGGCCGGAGTGTTGGCTGGCAACGATAAAACCAGAAATGTATGCCGGACTTGTGGGCCGGAGTGTTGGCGGGCAACGATAAAATCAGTCATAGAGAGGGACGCACAGCACCGCGGTGTTGTAGTCCCTTTCTTAAATTATAAGCGGATGGATTGAGTGATCGCATGGGCAGCAGTATAACCAAAGAGGACGCGCTTTCGATTGTATTCAACGCGGCAAAGAAGTATCATGAAAATCTGATCAATCGGAATCTGCTTTTTATTTGTACGGATAAGCACAGGCATATTACCACACTCGAAGTGTCGTTTCCGGCGAGCAGCTTTTATCATCTGACGGGATTTGTCGTTGATGAAAACGCGATTTCGCAAACGGATTTCTTCCATCGATGCCTGAACAAGCGCCTACGCCTCGATGATTTTGAGTTCAATCCCGACGGTACAACCCCGCTGAAGATGCAGGTGCTGCCCTTTCTTTTTGACAAACACTTAAACGCGAAAATGATTGGCGACTACAATAACAGACGCCCTAAACTGTATACTGAAAAGCTGGCCGGAAATATCAAAGGGGCGCTCGGATTCGTTCGGAACGGCGGCGTCGGCAGGTATGTCCCCAATACGGTATTGAAGGGCGATATGCGCGATGACGTCAACGGCACTTTGCGCATTATCGCGACATTCAGAAAAAGCCTGGATGAAAGCGCGTACAGGGAGTTGGTATACCTGGCAAAAGAAGTGGTATTATCCGATTATCAGCTTCCGGAGTATGTCATTATTGAATGACTTTTTCAATAGCTATGTTATGTGTTTCAAGAGCGGCTCGCAGAGTCAGTCATAAGATGCCATCATATCATCTATGATCAGTCTGTCGCTCATACAATCATAAAGGAGGAATTTCCCATGCCCAATCCCATCGTCACCATCGAAATGGAGGACGGCGGCGTCATTCGCGCCGAGCTGTACCCCGACATCGCCCCCATCACCTGCGAGAATTTCCTGTCCCTGGCCGAGAAGGGCTTCTACGATGGACTCATCTTCCATCGCGTCATTTCCGGCTTCATGATCCAGGGCGGCGACCCCACCGGCACCGGCATGGGCGGCCCCGGCCACACCATCAAGGGCGAGTTCCGCGCCAACGGCGTGGTGAACAACATCAAGCATGAGCGCGGCGTGCTGTCCATGGCCCGCTCCATGATGCCCGACTCCGCCGGCAGCCAGTTCTTCATCATGCACAAGACCTCCCCCCACCTGGACGGCCAGTACGCCGCCTTCGGCCGGGTGATCGAGGGCATTGAGGTGGTGGACCGCATCGCCGCCACCAAGACCGACCGCTCCGACCGGCCCGTGGTGGAGCAGAAGATGAAGAAAGTAACCGTTCAGCGCTGAAGCGTGAAACGACAAAATCCCCGCGCCGCACAGACGACGCGGGGATTTTTCGTGTCGGAAGTCCTTTACCGCTCCCGCACGGCCAGCACGGCCATCCAGGGCCGGCCGGGCAGATCCACCCGCACCGTGGTGGCCTTCGGGCACCGCAAGCGCGACCATGCCACACTGTGCGAGGCCTTCCCGCAAGGCATGGGCTGGCAGTTGCAAATCATCGGCGACACTGCGTTGGCCAGCCAGTATGCCAGCTCTGACATCCAGTTTTTTGACGCCATGCCTCTGGCTCAGCTTGTGCAGCACATTGCCCACAGCGAGCTGGTGGTTGTCGCTCTGCCCGAGTTGCCCTACTCCTACGGGCAGATGACCTTGCTGCAGTCGATGGCACTGGGCCGACCTGTCGTGTGCACACTCACCACCAGCACCATCGACTATGTGTCACATGCTCGCTGCGTGGCTACTGTTCCTCCGGCCGATGTCGATGCCATGAGGGCCGCTCTGCTGCAGATGATCGGGCTGAGCCACCAGCAACGCGTCGCTCAAGGTGCAGCCTGTCGCCAGTGGGTCGAACGGCACTACAGCGAGCAGCTGATGGCCCAACAATTCGAGAGTCTCATCCAGCAAGTCCCCCTAACCCCCTAAAGGGGGAATGCTGTTTGGGCCGTTGACCCGCAATTAGCCCTTTGACCTTCAGCCGCTATTGGCTAGCAACTATGAACTAACAACTATAAACTAAAAACTAAATAATGCCCGCACCTGCCATATCGGTCATCATACCCATCTACAACACCCAATCGACCCTGGCTCGATGCATCGACAGCGTGCTCAACCAGACATTCACCGACCTGGAGATTATACTGGTCGATGATGGTACGCCCGACCGCGCTGCCGCCATTGCCGACGACTATGCCGCACGGCACAAGCATATCATTGTCATCCACCAGCCCAACCGGGGGCTGGCCGAGGCACGGCGCACGGGCATCCATGCAGCCCATGGCACCTACATTGTGCCACTCGACAGCGACGACACGCTGCCGCCACATGCCATCGAACTGTTGCACCAGCGCATCACCGACGACGACTTGGACATGGCATATGGCGCGCACCGCCGCATCGGCCACGACGGCAAGGCCCTGATGGCGCATCATCGCACCACTGGCATCATGAGCGGCAATGAGTTCCTGTCGCGCGAAGTGCTCGCACCTGGAAGCATCTGCGGGGCCTGGGCCAACATCAGCCGGCGCAGCCTCTGGACCGACGACGTCTTCCCACCCAGCGACTGCCGCTTGCCCAGCGAAGACGTGTTCATGCTTGTGGGCTTGAGTGAGCGCATCCGGCGCATTGGCCTCTTCGATGATGTGGTCTATGACTACTACTACAACCCCCAGTCACTCACTGCTTTGGGGCCATTGCACCGCCAGGACCTGTGGCGCCGATACTTTGCCCTCGTGCGCGAGAAGTTGCAACGCCGAGGCCTGCTCTGCTCGCTCGAACAGCAAGTCAGGGTCATGGAGGTGGACCGGCTCGCCTTCTATTGCCCGGTCATTGACACCGATGACGCCTGGTACAAGAACGTTTTGACCTACGATACCAGCGACTTTGACCTGAAACATCGCATCCTGCAGCGATTGCTACGACATCCGCGGCTCTTGCGTGCCGCCATAGCCATCAAGCGATCAATTCTGCGCAACTAGCGCCGTGACTGGCGCAAGAGGTTGCGCCGCTCTAATCGATGTTATAGTTTTGCAGCGCCGTTTGGGACGACCCAAACCCGAAACACAAAACTCATAACACCATGAAACACTTCACCATCACCGAACTGACCCGCTCGGCTACTGCCCGTCGGATGGGTATCGACAACACACCACCAGCCACAGCCATCCTGGCCCTGACACGTCTGGTCGAAACGATTCTCGACCCCTTGCGTGAGGCTTGGGGCAGTCCCCTGTATGTCAACAGTGGCTACCGCTGCCCGGCGTTGAACCATGCCGTGGGCGGCGTTCCACACAGCCAGCACATGCTGGGTGAGGCAGCCGACATCACCACGGGCTCGCGCGATGGCAACCGTAGGCTTTGGCAACTGTTGCAACAGCTCAATCTGCCTGTCGACCAAGTCATCAACGAGCACAACTACCAGTGGCTACACATCTCCCACGGCCCCCGCAACCGTCGGCACTACTTCGCCATCGACTAGTCATTTGTGATGAAAAACCGAAAGCTAACTAAGTTAGGGGTGCAACATACAGCATCAGCCAGAGCAATCAAGTAACGGCTAAATCCTTAACTCCTTTAACTATTGTTTAAAAATGGAAAACAACACCAACATCTTGCTTGATGCCTATCGCGCCTGGATGCGATGCGGCAGTTTTCGACGTAGTCGTGCACGCAACAAGCGCTTCGCCTATGGCGACCAGTGGAGCGACACCTACACTGACCGCGATGGCGACACACTCACCGACGAACAACGCTGCAGCCGCAGCGGCGCACAGCCACTGACCAACAACCTGTTGCGACAACTTGTGCGCACGGTTGTTGGCCGCTATCGTTCTCAGGTCATCGATGCTTCTGTGCCGGCCAACAAACTCGTCGCACAAGCGACTGAAGAACTGCAACTCGATGAACTTGACAGCCGAGCGCTTGAAGAGTTTCTCATCTCGGGATGCGCCATACAACGCATCGAACAGATTGATCACCTGGGCAAGCTATCACTTCAAGTCTACAACGTCAATGTCAACCACTTCTTTATCGACTCGGTGCTTGACCCGCGTGGCAACGAAGGGGCGAAAGACGGCGGCAAGGTCGCCCGTGTCGAGCGCCGTCCCGCTTCCGACCAGTTTCAGAAGCAGTTTCCGCGCGTTGACGACGCGAAGCGACATCTCGCCCGACGCGCCGAGCGCGATCGGGATCCCGCAGGTCGGCTCGACGTACTCGATCTTCGAGTCGACGCCCCACTTGATCGAGGGCTGCTCCGCCATATTGATAACGTAGATCTCGCACCGGAAAGGGGATTTGCGCCCGGCGGCGAGTTTCAGCGCCCCGCCGATCAGGGGCAGGTTCCCCGTGTCGAGCGTATAGCGCCCCGGCCCGAACGAGTCGAGCGCCTCTCCGTTCAGGAAAAAGATCGCTTCCTGCGTTTCGCGGACCACCAGCTGCGAGAGGGTGCAGAGATTCTCCCGCGGATATTTCCGGACGAGCGCACCCGCGCCGCCCTCGTATTGGATCACATCGTCAATTTTCGGCATAATAACCTCCCGTAAAAATGGATTCTACTCGCTTCGGGTCATGGGTCCCCAGTAATAGTAATAGGAACTGTTCGCAACCAACGCTCTCGCCGCCTTGGGATCCGAGAGTTCGGAACTGTCGAACACGTGTATTTCGCCCGTGGACGAATTGGTTGACGTCCAGCCGGTCTTCACCTCGAAAATCACGTCGGCAACGGCGATTTCGGCGAAGGCGCCACGTATGCGGGGATCCGATAAGGGTGTCCGTCTGCGTCGTCCGGCAGAGTGAGAACCGAATCGGTTCCGGTGTATCCGTCCAGATAGTACGCGTTCTCCGATTCGTCGTAGTAGAAGAAGAAGTCCCCGTCGCGAATAAGAACGCTCGGCTCGTCGAGCGACGTATGCACCGCCCGCGCGTGCCAGGCAACCGAGCCGTAGTCGGAAGTGCTGTTGACTTTAATGTTCAGCGCAGACAGATTGTAGACTTCGCGCAGGTTCCAACAGTCGAAGAAGGCGCCGTCGTCGATCGCTTTTACGTGTTTCGGAATAACGATGCACGAGATCGAAAGGTCTCCGTACAGCGCGTGGTTGCTGATCAATTCCGTGTCTTCGTGCAGCGTGGTAAACGGAAGATCCGGGTCGACCTTCCCGACGAACGCGTAGTAAGGATTGGTTCGGCTTCCCAGATAGGCGCCGTTTTCATACGTTTGCTTTTCCACGCCGCAATAATCGGCGATGGTTACGACGGCGTCCGAAAAAGAAACGCGCTCAAG
>CADARO010000002.1 GCA_902790345.1 uncultured Eubacteriales bacterium
CGCGAGCCTGGCGCCTGACGCGAAGGAAGAGTTCACGACGAGCTACGTTGTGAAGGAAGCCGACGTGCTGGCGGGCGAGGTGCTGAACGTGGCGACCGGTAAGGGCACGAGCCCGGATCCGGACAAGCCGGATGTGCCTGTTGAGCCTGGCGAGGATCCGGAGCCGACCGAGGATAAGGACGGCCACCTGACGATCACGAAGGAGACGACGAGCGAGCCTGCGAACGGCGAGGCGTACGCCCTGGGAGAGACGATTGAGTACAAGATCACCGTTCTGAACGACGGCAACCTGACGATCACGGACATCACCGTGACTGACGAGCTGACGGAAGAGGAATGGACGATCGCGAGCCTGGCGCCGAAGGCGACGGCTGAGTTCACGACGAGCTACGAAGTGAAGGAAGCCGACGTGCTGGCTGGCGAGGTGCTGAACGTGGCGACGGCGAAGGGCACCAGCCCGGATCCGGAGGATCCTGAAGTGCCTGTTGTGCCCGGCGAGGATCCGGAACCTGTTGATCAGAACGTTGTGCTGACCATCAACTACTGGATCGATGACACGCCTGCGGCCCCGTCCTTCATCAGGACCTACACGGCTGGCGACTCCTACGATGTGCTCTCTCCCGTGCTGGAAGGCTATACGGCGAGCATTGAGCGCGTCACGGGCGTCATCACCAAGGACACGACCATCGACGTTTACTACACGCCGAATAACTACACGCTGACCATTAACTATCGCTACCTTGACGGCACTGTCGCGGCGCCGAGCTACGTGGAGACGCTGCCGTACGGCACTGACTACAATGTGATGTCGCCGTACGTACCGGATTACACGCCTCAGACGCTGTATGTGACGGGCACCATGCCTGCCCGCGATGTGGAGATCACTGTCTACTACGTTGCGGATACCGTGCCGCCGGAGGAAGAACCTGAGCCTGAACCGGTTCCGCCGGCTCCGGGTGCACCGGTTGCCAATTTGATCGTGATTGACGACTATGGTATGCCTTTGGGACTTGGCAATGTCGGCCTGAACGCGGGCGACTGCATCGAGTAACGACCTGGATGGCGGGCGCCTGGCGCGTGAGAGCGCGCCGGGCGCTCCGCACACCTCGAAATAGGGCGGACCCATGCCGACAATCATGAGAGAGAGGGATTACCATGAAAAAAGCACTGATCCTGCTGATCGTCCTGCTGATGGCTTTTGAAGGACTGGCTGTGCACGCGGAGAGCGATACGACGGCTCCGGCTGACGCGGCTCAGACGGCCGCGACGGAAGCGGAAACCGACGAGCAGCCTGAGGAAGGCGAGGCGCCGGCCGACACAGAAGCGGAAGAAGACATTTTCGAACCGATTGTTTATGACTACAATGAACTGACCGTGGGCACTGTGACGCCCTTCGACGGCAAGTTCTTCACCCAGATGTGGGGCAATGTGGCCACCGACCTGGACGTGCGCGCGCTGATTCACGGCTACGATCTGGTGGAGTGGCGCGTGGAGGACGGCGTGTTCGCCATCGATCCCTCCGTTGTCAGCGGCATCGTGGTTACTGAAAACCCCGCTGGCGACCGCACCTACACGCTGACTCTTTACAACGACCTTTATTATTCCGACAACACGCAGATCACGGCCTGGGACTACGCGTTCTCCATGCTGCTGTCCGTGGCGCCCGAGATTGCCGAAATTGGCGGCAGCCCGAGGCCGAAGGACTACCTGGTGGGCTACGAAGCGTATGAAAACGGCGACGTGCCTTACCTGGCCGGCGTGCGCGTGCTGGCGGACGATACCATCGCCATCACGGTGAGCAACGAATACCTGCCCTTCTTCTATGAGCTGGCTCTGCTGGACTGCGCGCCGTATCCGATTTCGGTGATCGCGCCCGGCTGCCGCGTGGCGGATGACGGACAGGGCGTCTACATCACCAACGAGGACGAGACCATTGAGGAAAGCCTGTTCACGGCGGACCTGCTGCGGGAGACCATCCTGAACGAAGAGACGGGCTATCTCTCCCACCCCTCCGTGACCAGCGGCCCCTATCGCCTGGTTTCCTTTGACGGCCAGACGGTGGAGATGGAAATCAATGAGTACTACAAGGGCAATTCCGACGGCGAGCTGCCGCTGATCCCCCGCCTGATCTATAAGACTGTGAGCATCGACACGATGGTGGATCAGCTGGCCACCGGCGAAGTGGGGCTGCTGAACAAGTGCGTCTCCGCTGACGTTATCCAGCAGGCCACCCAGCTGCTGGTTCGCAGCGAAAACAACTTCGCCCTGAGCAACTATACCCGCAATGGCATGCTGTTCATCAGCTTCTGCTGCGAGCAGGAGCCGGTCAACGACCTGGCAGTGCGTCAGGCTGTGGCCCTGTGCATGGACAAGGAAGGCATTGTGGGCGACACCGTGATGAACTACGGCCTGCGCGTGGACGGCTACTACGGCATGGGCCAGTGGATGTATCAGCTGATCGACGGCACCACCGCGTATCCCGTTGAGGATCCCGGCGCGGACGCCGACCAGGCGGCGCTGGAAGCCTACGACGCCGAAATGGCCGAGTGGGAAGCGCTGAACATGGATGATGTTCAGGTTTACGACCTGAACGTGGCCGAGGCTGTGGCTCTGCTGGAGGAGAACGGCTGGACGCTGAACCGCGACGGCGAGGCGTTTGATCCCGAAAAGGACGACGTGCGCTGCAAGGACGTGGACGGCGTCATCGTGCCGCTGGAGCTGAAGTTGATCTGCCCCGAGGGCAGCAGCGCGAACGAGGCTCTTCAGGCCAATTTCGCCGATCATCTGGCCGAAGCCGGCATCCTGCTGGATATCGAGATCATGCCCATGCAGGAATTGCTGCGCTATTACTACCGCCTGGATGAGCGTGACTGCGACATGGTCATGCTGGCCACCAACTTCGACATCCTGTTCGATCCGTCCGTGAACTTCATGCCGGACGGCGAGGAGACGATCAATCCCTACAACACCACCGCCATCTCGGACGAGGCGCTGTATAACCTGACAGTGGACATGCGCCAGACCAGCCCGGATGACGTGATCGGCTACTGCCGCAAGTGGATTGATTTTGAAACGCGGTTCCAGGAACTCGTTCCGGTCATCTCGGTTTACTCGAATGTGTATTTCGACTTCTATCCGCGCGTGCTCCACAACTATGATGTTTCCAGCAACGTCACTTGGGGCCAGGCCATCATCGGCGCGTATATGAGCGACGCCAGCGACGAAGAACTGGCGGGCGAAGAAAACGCTGAAGGCGACCTTGAGATCATCGGCTGAGGATCGCGGGCGTATCCTGAAAATGTGAGTTGAATAGAAAATCGGAGCCGCTTCCCTGTGAAGTGGCTCCGGTTTTTATGCTGTGTGAATAAAGAGGGCGAACGCGCTGCCGCGTCCGCCCTTGATTGATTTGTTTTTACTTCTTGTAGGAGGGGCCGTAGTTGGCGCAAGCGCGATAGTCGGCGCCTTCCTTGTCCATGCCGAAGGCGTTCCAGGCCGACGGGCGGAAGATCTTCTCCTCCGGCACGTTGTGCATGGCCACGGGGATGCGCAGCATGGAGCACAGGGTGATCAGATCCGCGCCGATGTGGCCGTAGCTGATAGCGCCGTGGTTGGCGCCCCAGTTGTTCATCACGCTGTAGGCGTCCTTGAAGGGGCCTTCCTTGCCGTCGCAGCGGGGCGCGAACCAGGTGCAGGGCCAGGTGTAGTCGGTGCGCTTCCAGAGGATGTCGGTGACCTCGTCGGGCAGCTTCACCGTCCAGCCCTCGGCGATCTGCAGCATCGGGCCCAGGCCCTTCACCAGATTCAGGCGAATCATGGTCACGGGCATTTCAACGTCGGTCACGAAGCGGGAGGAATAGCCGCCGCCGCGGAAGTAGCCCAGATCGGCGTAGTTCCAGGTGGTGTGAGCCATGATGGCCTTCTGGTCGTCCTCGGTTACGTCATACCAGGGCTTCATGACAGGGGTGCCGTTGTCCAAGGCCTTGCCGTTGGCGTCCAGGCAGCATGCGCCGGAGTTGATGAGGTGGATGAAGCCGCCGTTCTCCTTGGCCACGCCCTCCAGCTCATAGCCGGCGGCCTTCTTCACGGCCGCAGGGCTCCAGTAGGTTCGCACGTCGGCGAACATCTGGGCGCGGTTGGTGAGGAGTTTCATGAACAGCATGCCCAGGCCGTTGAGGATGTCGTTCTCGGTGGCCAGGATGTAGGGCTCCCGGGCGCCGTTGTGGTCGAAGCTGGTGTTCAGCATGGCCTCGGGGAAGTCGCAGTTGGGATAGAAGTCGGTCCACTGGCGCTGGCCCTGGAAGCCGGCGGCGATGGCGTTGTGGCCCACGGCCTCTTCCTCGCAGCCCTTGGGCAGGTTCTTGTTGCCGTTCATCAGGTCCTTGATGATGAGGTACATCTTGAGGGTGAATTCCCAGTCCTTGGCCTTCTGCTCAGGGGTCTTCTGAAGCTCAACGGGGTTCTTGTCGAAGCCCTCGACCACGTACTTGTCGGCCCAGGCTTTGAGCTTCTCGTATTCCTTTTCGTCGTAGATGCCCAGGGTCATGCGGCGGATGATCTCCACCTCGTCCACGGATTCCACGCGCATGCCCAGGTAGTCCTCGATGAAGTGGGTGTCCATGATGGAGCCGCCGATGCCCATGGTGATGGAGCCGATCTGCAGGTAGCTCTTGCGGCGCATGGTGGCCACGGCCACGGCGGCGCGGCCGAAGCGAAGCAGCTTCTCGGTCACGTCCTCGGGAATGTCGGTGGCGTCGGCGTCCTGAACGTCACGGCCGTAGATGCCGAAGGCGGGCAGGCCCTTCTGGGCGTGGGTGGCCAGCACGGAGGCCAGATACACCGCGCCGGGGCGTTCGGTGCCGTTGAAGCCCCAAACGGCCTTGATGGTGTCGCGCTCGGTGTCCATGGTCTCGGAGCCGTAGCACCAGCAGGGGGTCACGGTGATGGTGATCTCAACGCCCTCCTTGCGGAACTTTTCGGCGCAGGCGGCGGCTTCCGCCACGCGGCCGATGGTGGTGTCGGCGATGACCACCTTGACCGGCTCGCCGTTGGAATAGCGCAGGTTCTCGGTGAACAGCTTGGCGGCGGATTTCGCCATGTTCATCGTCTGCTCTTCCAGGCTCTCGCGCACCTTCAGCACGCCCCGGCGCCCGTCGATGGTGGGACGGATGCCGATCACGGGATATTCTCCGACATAACGATTGACAGCCATGTTGATCTTCCTCCTTAGATTCACGTTTTCCTTGCTATTATTTTAACACGGAATTTGCGTTCTGTCCATCCCCTTACAGGTCGATGCCCGGCAGCCGCAAAAGCGTTTCTCCGCGCCGATATCCGGCGGTGGCGGCCAGCTGGGTGGCGGCGGTCTGACGCCAGCGCACGTCCGCCACGGCCTCCAGCAGGGTATCCTCCAGTGGCCGATCCTTGGCGAAGCGCAGCTTGGGCAGGTACTCGGTGGGCAAGCGGCAGGCATCGAAGTACTGCCGCGCGGCCTCCATCAGATAGGACGCCACGCCGCGCCGCCGCCAGTCCGGCACGGTGTACACCTGGCCCACCACGCCGGTGCGCTCCTCCGGATCCATCCAGCAGATCAGCTCTCCCGCCAGGCCGCTGCGCGCGGTGAGCAGCAGCCGCCGGAAGCCGGGCCGCCGGGTTGCCTCGTCCAGCCAGGAGCGGGCGTTGTCACGGTGGAAGAGCCGCTCCTGCCGCTCCAGGAAGAAGCGGCGCTCGGTGGCGTCGTCCAGCCGATCTGTGATGAACACGCAGCCCTCCGGCAGGCGCACGGTGCTTGCCCCAGCCACCACGCGGCGGCGCATGCGCAGCAGGGCGTCGTCGTCCGCGAAGCCCAGTTCGGTGAGCCGTGCCATCAGGGCGGTGTCCTCCGGGGCGACCTCGGCGTATACCCGTGCGCGCACATCGGGCTGCTCCCGGGCCAGAACCATGGCGCGGGCCATGGCGGCGGCCAGCAGCTGCAGCTGCACGTCCTCCTCCCCACCGGCGGAAATCCTGATTTCCAGTGGGCGTTCCGGCATCTGCAGATCGTTCATGTGGGGCTCAACGCGGCACCAGCCATGCTCGTATTCCAGATTGTCAACGGCCACAAAGGCGTTTTCCAGCTTTTTTCCCGCCTCCACGGCGTTTCGTATGATCATGGTCAGGCCTCCATGCTCAGGATGGTTATAGTATACGCCTTTTTTGCCGTTTTTTCAATACGCGCGGCGCGGTTACGCCCCGGCGAAGAAGGCCGGCAGCGCGTTGTAGATATACCGGTGTATGTTGGCGTAGTCGTGCACGCCGCCCTCCAGCAGGTCGTAGTCGATGTTGTCGCCGAAGCGGAACACCTCCGGCCAGGCGCGCATGGCGTCGATCTGGGCCGTCTCGTTGGGATAGGCGATGTCCTTCGTGCCGGTGATGGCGTGGATCCGGAAATCAGCCGGCGTGAAGCCCTGCCTGTCCACCGCTTCGGCCAGGGCCCGGGCGGTCTCCTCCGAATGGCTGGAGCCGCCCAGGCTACCATAGAGCCAGCAGTCGCCGCTCAGGGGCATGAACCAGCGGAAGGCGTCCAGCGCGTCCAGGAAGGCGTACCAGCAGGTCACGCTGCCCATGGAGAACCCGGCGATGGCCCGGTGATCCCGGGAGGCTCGCTGGCCCGCCGGATCGGTGATTTCGGCAAAGGTGTGGAAGCGACACTCCACGGCGGGAATGATGTCCGCCTTCAGCTCCCGCGCGAAGATGGCCACGGCTCTGCCGGAGGAATCGGGGGTCTTGTCGGTCTCGTCCGGCCGATAGTAGGTGGGCGACACCACGATCATGGGCTTCAGCTGGCCGGAGGCGATCATGTGATCCAGCATGGCCAGGAATTCCTTCGAGAAGAAGGACTCCGGGCTGCCGCCGCCGCCATGGATGAGATACAGCGCGTCGTAGGCCCTGTTTTCGTCATAACCGTGGGGCAGGTAGACCAGGGCGTATTTGTCCTGCCGAAGGGCGTCGGTGGTGACGTAGTCCACGCGCTCCACGCGGCCGGGTGCGTCGCAGGGGGTGAGGTATGAAGCGGGAATGGGATGAATGGTCATGGCTCTTTCTCCTTTCAGGCGCGCCGTCAGTCCGGCCAGGGCTGATCCCGGCGGGCCAGCGCGTGATTTGTGTAGCGGGGATCCTCCGTCACCTCGCGAAGCACCGTGACCCAGTCCGGCAGAACCACGACCTGCGCCTCGCTCTCCAGCTCAATCTCCAGAACGGCCCGATCCGTCCATTCGGGGTACACGTCGATCTCGTACAGCAGGCCGTTTTCGCTGACGCGGTAGCGCCGCTTGACGATGGGGCGGCAGTCGGGGTCGGCCTGGGCCAGCAGCGCCTGATAGGCCTCCGGCGAAATGTCCTCCTCCAGCTCAATCCGGGTCATGCCGGTGATCTTCCGCTTATACGTGCGGATGTGGCGGCACTGGCCGCCGCTCTCCCACCGGCGCACCCGCAGGCTCTCCCCCGGATGCGCCGTCTTGAGATATGTCTGAACGATGTCCACGCGGACGCAGTTGGGGTTTGCCTCCAGCGTCGCCAGGTCGGGATAGGCGATCAGGTATTTGCGCTCGATTTCCAGGGGCAGTCCCCCACCCCGCCGCTCGTTGTTCGTTTTATCCTCCATCAAGGCTCTTTACCCCCATCTCCGTGTATCGCTGCCGTTTCCCGTCGCCCTCATCGGGCGGCCGGAATTTCAAAGAAATCCAGCGCCTTTTTCACGGCCAGATCCCAGAAGGGCCACTCGTGACGGTAGCTCGGCACGCTCTCGAAGGTGGCGGGCAGGCCGATGGCCTCCGCGTGCCGCTGGAAATGCTGGAAGGCCGGGTATCCGCCGTCCTCCATGCCGCAGGTGAAGTAGAGTTTGGGCAGGTTCGGGTCGTGGGCGTGCTCGTCGATGAGCCGCCAGGTGTTTTCATAGGACGCCTCGAAGGCCTCCAGGCTGCCGTGGTTCATGAGGGCCGAGGTCACCGCGCGCTGATACCTGACCGGGTCGTTCTCCCTGATCCAGGCCAGATCCCTGGGCGACGCGGAGAACACCGCCGCCCCGGCGAATTTCTCCGGGTGGTTGAAGGCGTAGATACAGGTTCCGCTGCCGCCCATGGAGAGGCCGGCGATGTAGTTGTCCTCCCGCTTGTCGGAGGCAGGCAGCCAGCCGTATACCAGGGGCATGAGCTCGTCCAGCAGGAAGTCGTACATCCTGTAGCCCGGGCCGAAAGTGGGCCAGTTGATGTAGCCCGCGGTCAGGCCGCTGGGCATGACCACGATCAGGTCGCGGGCATTCGCGTACAGCTCGATCTGTGTGCGCCGCACCCAGTCGGTGTGGTCTCCATACGCGCCGTGCAGCAGCCAAAGCACCTTGTACTTCTTGCCGGATCGATAGAACGCTTCTGGCGTCTGGCTTCCCCGCATCACGGGCAGGATGATGGAGACGGTGGTTTCGCCACTGAGGCACTGGCTGGACAGGTTCCACTGGATGAGGGACATGGAAAGACCTCCTTTTTCCGAGCAGACAGTCATCACAATTTTTTCTCTATCCATTATAACGCCGCCGGGATGGAACTTCAATAAGAGAATGCGCGCGGATTGACTCCGCGCCTTCAAAAGGAGATGAATATATGCTATAATACCGTCGGATGCTTCAAAAAGGAGGTGGAAGGCATGTGGATTTGCCCTCAATGCGGACGAACGTTCGCCCGAATGGAACAGGCGCACTATTGCGGCAAGCCGGAGACCATCGACCAGTACATCGACGCGCAGGATGAGGCCGTGAGGGATCGGCTTCGGGCTGTGCGCCAGGCCATTCGCGCCGCCATTCCCGAGGCGCAGGAGCGCATGTCCTGGAGCATGCCCACCTTCTGGAAGGGCCGCAACCTCATTCACTTCGCGGCGTCCAAAAAGCACATCGGCCTGTATCCGGGCGACGAGGCCGTGGCGGCCTTTGCCGATCGGCTGGCGGCCTTTGACACCAGCAAGGGCACGATCCGCCTGCCTCACGACAAACCGCTGCCCCTCGATCTGATTGCCGATATCGCGCGGTGGTGCATGGCAAAACACGCCAAGTGACGCCTGGCCTCAGGCAAGGCGCGGCAGGGATCGCGCCGGCACAAAAAGGCCAGAAAACCCCTACCCTCCACTTTTCAAACGGGGGACGGTATGATATAATAAATCGGGTATTTGTTTGTGCCTTTTTCGCCGTATGAGGATGTGACGATATGAAAAAGCGCCCGATGATCCTGGGGAACGTGCTCATTATTTTGGCTATTCTGACCTTTGTCATGCTCTATGTGGGCAGCGAGCAGCAGCGGATGATCGCGTCGAAGACAGAGGCGTTTGAGAATATGACGGTGGCCATGGAGAGCGTGACCACCAATTATCTCCTGGGTGAACAGCAGGTTTGCAACAGCTGGGCCAACTACATAAACGCCAGCGACATGACCGCCGAAGACGCCATCGCCTTCGTGCGGAAATCCTTTGGCGCGCCGGACGTGACGGCCCATCTTCTCTTCATCGAGGATCCGGAGCTATCGGGCCTGTCCACGGCCGCGCGGACGGAGGGTTCGGAGGACTACGCCGTTTCCTATCGAAACGTGAGCATTTTCAGCGAGGGCTTCGACGAGTTCCTCCGGGAGAACAGCGCGGTCAATGTGACGCGCGCCTATACGAACCCGGTGAACGCCATCCAGTCCATCGCCTTCTGCTGCCCCGTCACTCTCCGCGACCCGGAGAGCGCCCGGCAGGTGCGTGCACTGCTGCTGCGGATCATTCCTGTCTCCACCTTTGAGCAGAAGTGGGCCTTTCCCACCGAGGATTACCGCCAGGCCGAAATCTCCCTCATCGACGTGGCCGGCAATTACATCATCAAGGGCCATTCCTTCAAGAACTCCAATCTCTACGAATTCTATCAGTCCTACAACAGCCCCACCGCCGCCGAGCTGGAGAGCCTGAAGAAGAGCGTCGCGGGCCGGCCCGGCGTCATGGAGATGAACAACTCCACGGGCCAGCGCTGCCTGATGGCCCACACCCGCGTCAATTCCACCGACGATTGGATCATCGTCACCATGATCCCCCTGTCGGAGCTGAGCCACACGGTGATGAACTGGGCGCTGGTGGGCATCGTGACGGCAGGACTGCTGCTTCTGCTGGCGTTCAACCTGGCGAACATGGTGGGCTTCAACCGCCAGCTGCAGGCCGCCGCGGCCGCCGCGGATCGCGCCAATCAGGCCAAGACAGACTTCCTTTCCACCATGTCCCACGACATCCGCACCCCCATGAACGCCATCATCGGCCTGACAACCATCGCGGGCAAAAACGTGGAGGATACCGTCATGGTGCGGGACAGCCTGCACAAGATCAACCTGGCCAGCAACCATCTGCTCACCCTCATCAACGACATTCTGGATATCTCCAAGGTGGAGAGCGGCAAGCTGAACCTGAGCCCCGTTACCTTCTCCATCGTGGAATGTGCCGAGAACCTGATCAACATCTCCCAGCCCATGGTGAAGGAAAAGAACATCGACTTCAATTTCCGCATCAACCGCTTCGAGCATGAGTATCTCTACGCCGATCAGCTGCGCATCAATCAGATCTACATCAACCTCCTGTCCAACGCCATCAAGTACACCGAGCCCGGCGGGCAGGTGAACGTGGACATGCGGCAGGAGCCGGGAGAGACGGACAAGTCCGTTCGCCTCACCTACGTGGTGGCCGACACCGGCATGGGCATGACCCCCGAATTCATGGCGAAGATGTATCAGCCCTTCTCCCGCCAGACGGACAGCCGGGTCAACACCATTCAGGGCACCGGCCTGGGCCTGGCCATCACCAAGCAGATGATCGACCTGATGCACGGCACCATCGATTGCCAGAGCCAGGTGGGCAAGGGCACCACCTTCACGGTTACTTTGGACATTCCGCTGGCCGACAAGCTGGTGGAGGACATGATGCTGCCGCCCATCCGGGTGCTGCTGGCCGACGACGACGCGGTACTCCTGGAGACCGCGAAGGACACCCTGCGCTCCATCGGCGCGGAGGCGGACACCGTCAGCAGCGGCGCCGAGGCCGTGCGCATGGCCTCCCAGCGGGACGACTACCGCGTGGTGATTCTGGATTGGAAGATGCCCGATATGGACGGCATCGAGGCCGCGCGGCGGATCCGCGCCATGGTGGGCGGCGACGTGCCCATCCTGCTGATTTCCGCCTACGACTGGTCCGATCTGGAGGAGGCAGCCCGGCAGGCCGGCGTGAACGGCTTCATCAGCAAGCCGCTGTTCCGCTCGACCCTGTATAACAAGCTGAACGAGATGCTGGGCAACGAGAGCGCGCGCGGCGATCAGGAGGACGCGAACGCCGATCTGGCGGGCATGCGGATCCTGGTGGCCGAGGACAACGACATCAACTGGGAGATCATCTCCATGCTGCTGCAGATGCAGGGCATCGAGACGGAGCGGGCGGAAAACGGCAAGCTGGCGGTGGAGCGCATGGCCCGCGCCAAACGGGGCGAATTCAACCTGATCTTTATGGATATTCAGATGCCCATCATGAACGGCATCGAGGCCACCAAGGCCATCCGAAGGCTGAGCGACGCCTGGGCTTCCCATATTCCCATCATCGCCATGACGGCGGACGCCTTCTCTGAGAACGTGTCCGAATGTCTGGCGGCCGGAATGAACGGGCACATCGCCAAGCCCATCGACATGAAGGTCGTGCTGAAGGAAATCAGGAGAATCAAGGAGGAATCGAAAGCATGAGAAAGCAGTGGAGAACAAAAGCCGCGCTGTGCGCCCTGACGCTGGCGCTGGCGCTGTGCCTCGCGGCGTGCGGCGCCAAGGAAGCGCCCAAGGCGCAGGAGAGCGCGGCCGGGTTTGCGCCGAGGCTGGACACCAAGATGGAGGGCTCCATCACCGTCGTGGGGCATTACAGCAACTTCGAGGCGCTGGAGGCGGAATTCAATCGCTTCGCGACGTACTATCCCAACGTGGAAATGAACTACACCTACCTGGACAACTACAGCGGCATCATCGCCACCGCGCTGAAGAGCAGTGAAGCCCCGGATATTTTCTTCACCTATCCCTCGATGGCTCGCGGAAATAACCTGAGCCCTGTTTATGAAGACGCGGAGGACCTGTCCGATCCGGCGCTGGGCATCGATTTGAGCTGCATCCGCGAAAGCCTTTTGTACAAGGATGAGGACGGCAAGGTGCCCACCGTGCCCATTTACACCACCACCTACGGCATGCTGGTCAACGAGTCGATTTTTGAGGAACAGAAGCTGACCGTGCCCAAGACGTATTCGGAGCTCCTCTCTGTGTGCGAGACCCTGCAAAAGGCCGGCTATGCCAGCCCCATTCTGGCCTACAACGGCAACAGCAGCTACATGCTGCTGCCCCTGTTCTATCCCTATTTCTGCGCGCAGATTCAGGGCAATGAAACGGCGATTCAGGCCATGAATGAGATGAAGCCCGACGCTGGCGAGACCATGCGGGACGCCCTGGCGCTGGTGGAGGATTTCATGCAAAAGGGCTATGTGGATCTGGAGGCCTGCAATCAGCTGGAGAACGACTACAACGCAGTCATTCTGCGCTTCTTCGAGGGAGACGTGCCCATGATGTTCGCCTCCGGTAACACCGTGTCCGGCACGGAGAAGCGGGAGAGCCAGTCTGAGGCCTTCACTGCCCATCCCTTCCGCTATAGCTTTCATCCGGTTCCTTCCACCGACGAGGGCGGCTATTTCCTGAATACCATCTCCATGGGCTTCGCCGTGAACAAAAACAGCAAAAACCTTGACATTGCCAACGAGTTCATGCGTTTCCTGGTATCCACAGAGGAGCTGAATCGCATGGCCCAGGCCAAGCGCATGGTGACCCCCTGCGCGGACATGTCGCTGGACGGCGTGTACGCCGCCTTCGGCCAGGTAGACGGGAAGCACATCGTCAACCAGTCCGACCTGGGCCTGGAGGACGCCCCCGACGTTCAGGTGCGCCGGGCCGGCTGGCAGGTGAGCAACGGGCTGATGACCGTTGACCAGGCCGTGGAGGCCTTCGGCACGCTGGAATAACCGGAACAACCCGAAAACAGGACAAAGAAACGCCCGAAAGGGATGGCGAATCATACAAGCCGCCCTTTCGGGTGTTTTTTATCTGCTCCATTCAAACAGCGATCGGTCCGGCGTGTACTGACGGGTGAGAATCTCCACCAGCTCCCGGGGCGTCTCCCGACAGCCGGTCTCCAGCCAATGGCGCAGCATGGCGGTCATGCCGTTGATGAAGAAGATGCCGGCGTATTCCATTTCCTCCCGGGAATGGTAGCCCAGCTGCTCATGACTCAGCTGGCTGGTGCGCTCCCGCAGCAGGTCCCAGGCCACGCCGATCACCCCGGCGCGATGCATTTGCTGCAGATACACCGCATAAAACGCCTGATAGTCCCGCACGAATTCAAAAACCCGCTCGAACAGATCGCGGATGGAGGCGGCGCGATCCAGGGTTTCCAGGGCCGTGGTGGTGAGGCGCTCGCTCATGGTCTTTTCCACCTGCTCCACCACGTCGTATACATCCTGATAGTGGGCGTAGAAGGTGGAGCGGTTGATGGCCGCCTCCTGGCAGATTTCCCGCACCGTGACGCGGCTGAGGGGCTTTTTCTCCTCCGTGATCGCCCGGTAGACGGCGCGGACGATGCGCTCGCTTGTGTCTTTGGCGCGCTGGTTGTTCTTCGTGTTCATGTTCTCTCCATTATTCCAACATTTGTCTTGAAATTGATGGGCGTTGAAGGGCATTAACACAACACATGTCTGTGTTTTGATGGTTGCCCGACAGCCCTCAAGGGCATTATAATGGAATCACAAAAAGAAAACAAGTGTTGCGATAAACATTTTTCCGAAAGGGGCGTAAAGCGAAATGACAAACGAGAAGATGATGCGGGAAGCGCCGGTGTGGAAGCTGCTCTGCGGCATGAGCCTGCCGGTGATCGTGGTGATGCTCCTGCAGGTGCTCTACAACATGGCGGACGTGTTCTTCATGGGCCGGACCGGCGCGACCATGCAGGTGGCAGCCATTTCCCTGGCCGGGCCGGTGTTCTCGGTCATTGCCGCCTTCAACACGCTGCTGGGCTTCGGCGGCTGCACGGCGATTTCCGTGGCCCTGGGTCGGGGCGAGAGCTGCAAGGTGCGGCAGTATTCGGCCTTCGTGCTCTACGGCGGGCTGTTGGCCGGGCTGGTGATCGGAGCGGCGATTCTGGCGGGCCTGAAGCCGCTGCTGGGCCTGCTGGGAGCCAATGCGGAAACGGAAGCTTACACCGCCGACTACCTGCGCGTCCTGGCCCTGGGAGCGCCCTTTTCCATCGCGGGAGGCGCGCTGGGCAACTCGATCCGCGCCGATGGCGACAGCAAGGGCGCGCTGCTGGCCAGCATGCTGGGCATATTCGTCAACATGGCGCTGGATCCCCTGTTCATCTTCGTCTTCGGCTGGGGCATTCGCGGCGCGGCCATCGCCACGGTGGCCGGCAACACCCTGAGCTTCGCGGCCCTGCTGATCGTCTCCTATCGCAAGAAGATCTTCTCCGTTTCAGTGCGGGATCTGACATTACGGCCTGAGATATCCATCAAGGTGCTGAGCTGCGGCCTGCCCATGGCCGCGGGCACGCTGCTGACCAGCTTTGTGGGCGTATTCGGCAACCGCCTCATGGTAAACTACGGCAACCTGGCGGTGGCGGCTCAAAACGTGGCCGGCAAGGCGGGCATGATCACGAGCATGGTCATCATGGGC
The DNA here is from genome assembly GCA_902790345.1 of uncultured Eubacteriales bacterium. Lineage (GTDB taxonomy): Bacteria > Bacillota > Clostridia > Christensenellales > Aristaeellaceae > Firm-10. The sequence continues at coordinate 14,772 of CADARO010000002.1, forward strand.
ATCTGCATGGGCATTCAGCCGGCAGTGAGCTACAATCATGGCGCGGGCAACGCCCGGCGGGTCAGGCGCATCGTCTTCGGCGTTGGCGGCTTTTCGGTACTGCTGGGCGCGGCGCTCTCCGTCTCCCTCTATCTGGCCCGGCAGCAGATGATCGGCCTGTTCATCAGCGATCCCCAGGTGACGGAGCTGGCCCTGCGCATGATGCCTGCCAGCCTGTTGGGCGCGCCGCTGTACGGCGTCTATCAGATGGCCAGCGTCTATCTGCAGGGCACGGAGAAGGTCTCCCGGGCGACGCTGACCTCGCTGCTCCGCCAGGGGCTGGTGCTGGTGCCGGTGATGTTTTTGATGAACGGGTTGTTCGGCCTGACCGGGCTCATCTATGCCGGTCCGGTCGCGGATCTGATCGCCACCGCGCTGGCCGTGATCCTCTGCGTCGCCGGATTCCGGGGAGAGAGACGCCTCGGATACGGTGCGTCGGGTCTGACGAAGATCGCGGCGGAATAAGGCAAAAGGCGGTTTTCCCGCAGATTTCTCTTGCGCTTTGGTCCCGGCCTTTTTATAATGGAGTCAGACAAATTCCATGGAAGGGAAGGGAGCGGCGGATGAAACCCGAAACCATCGACCGTGTCAGGCGGTTCACGGAGGACCGGGACTTTGATCAGTTCCACTCGCCGGTCAACCTGGCCAAGAGCATCGTCATCGAGGCGGGGGAGCTGCTGGAGTGCTATCAGTGGAGCGACGATGCCGACATTGAGCGCGTGAAGGAGGAGCTGGCGGACGTGATCGTGCTCTGCCAGAACATGTTGGACAAGCTGGGGCTGGACGTGGACGAGATCGTGAACAGCAAGATGGCGAAGAACGAGGCCAAGTACCCCGTGGAGAAGGCCAGGGGCCGGGCCACCAAGTATGACAAGCTGTGAGGAGGAGAGCCATGAAGAGCCTTTTGATCGCCGACACCACCCGGGAGGAGCGGGAAGCCATCGTGGCGGAATCCATCGGCAACATCGACGGAGCCTGCGACGGCTGCAGCCCCGGCCTGATCGAGATGTATCAGGACTACATCGAGGGCCGCAGGGAGCTGAGGGACATCAACATGGAATTCAACGCCCGCTATACCTCCGGCGCGACGGGGCCGACCCGGAGCGAATGCGGCTGGGCGAATCCGTGAGATGCTTGGATCGGGAGGAAAAGCCAAATGGGACACTGCGACTGGGCCTATGTGAATGAGCGGGAACACAGATACCACGATACGGAATGGGGCGTGCCGGTGCACGACGACCGGCGGATGTTCGAGCACCTGACGCTGGAAAGCCTGCAGTGCGGCCTCAGCTGGGATCTGATGCTCAAAAAGCGGGAGATCTTCCGCCAGTGCTTCTGCGATTTCGACTTTGACCGGATCGCCGCGTACACGGAGGAGGACGTCCAGCGCGTCATGAACACCGAGGGCATGCTGAAATCGGAGCGCAAGATCCGCGCCGTGATCAACAACGCCCGGCGCTATCAGGAAGTGCGCGCGGAGTTCGGCAGCTTCTGCGCCTATCTCTGGGCCTTTTCGGGCGGGAAGACCATCGTCTACGAGGGCCACGCCCAGGGCCGCGTGCCGGTGAGCAACGGCCTGTCCGACCGGATCAGCCGGGACCTGAAAAAGCGGGGCTTCAAGTACATCGGCCCGGTGACGGTCTACTCCCACCTGCAGGCCTGCGGTGTCATCAACGACCACGCGGAGGACTGCCCCTGCTTTCATCGGATCAATGAAACCTGGCCGACGGTGCGGCTCGCCCCGGATGACGAGGCGGGGCTGATGGCGATCAGGGATATGCCTGAGGAGAGATAAGAGATGAAATCCATGCGTGACGACGTGTTCGCCTACGTCAAAAAGAAATACAAAACGGAGGCGGAATACCCCTGGATGCGGTTTCCGGGGTACGCCGTCTTTCGCCATGGCGACAACCGGAAGCTGTTCGCCTCGGTCATGGACGTGTCGAAAGACAAGCTGGGCCTGCCGGGCGCGGAAATCGTGGACATCCTGGATGTGAAGATGAGGGACCCACTGCTGGCTGATTTGCTGATCCAGCAGGAAGGCTACGCGCGGGGCTATCACATCGGCCGAGGCAACTGGATTTCCGTTCTGCTGGATGGGACCGTGGCCTTCGCGGACATATGCCGATGGGTGGACGAGAGCTATCTGGCCACGGCGTCCAATGAGCGGAAGAAGCAGCTGAGGCCGCCCAAGGAGTGGATCATCCCCGCCAACCCCAAATACTACGACATACAGAACGCGTTCAAACAGGCGGATGAGATCGACTGGAAGCAGGGCGCGGGCATCAAGGCGGGAGACACGGTGTTCATGTATGTGGCCGCGCCGGTCTCCGCCGTGCTGTATAAGTGCCGCGTTATGGAGACCGGCATACCCTACCGGTTCGACAAGGGTGCCGTGCACATCATGAACCTGATGCGCATCAAGCTGCTCAGGAAATACCCGCCAGACAGGTTTACCTTCGACGTGCTGGGCGAGAAGTACGGCATATTCGCCGTGCGCGGGCCCCGGGGCATACCTGAAAAGCTGAGCCGGGCGCTCAAATGAGTTTTTCCTCAAAACGAAAAAAGAAGCAGCATACCGCAAAGGGTACGCTGCTTTGAATTATGCCGCCTGATTCCGAATTACTTGTGAATCCAGCCCACCGCGCCGCGCAGGCTGACGAGCAGCCAGTCGCCCTCTTCCTTCAGGATGGGCAGGACGGTGTTCTTGCTCAGCAGGGCGACCTTGTAGGCCGAGGTGCTGTTCCAGGCGTAGACGGGCGTCTTCGACTCGGTCCGATACATGGCGGGATCGATGGCGATATAGTCCATGTTGACCCAGCCCATGGGGGAATCCTCGGAATCGCCGAGGGTGCAATAGGCCCAGCCGTCCGACACGCTCATCACGATGAGGATATCTCCGTAGCGCGCGGTGGTCACCTTCTGGGCGGAGCCGCTGGGCGCCTGGCGAACGGAAAGCTCTTCGCACAGAATGGCCGCCGAAAGGCCAATCTGTCCTTCGCCGCGGGGCGGGATGATTTCCGCGTGAGCGGCGGTGAAGCTGCCGAGCATGAGAACCAGCGCCATCAGAATCGTGAGCCAACTATACTTCTTCATTGTTCAGTCTCTCCCTTTTGCTTTATTCGGCCATTAGACGACGGGGCGAAGGATATTTGTTCCTGTTTCAGCGTAAATATTTGACAAAAATCCGCCTCAAATTGTGAAAATGTGTTTTCTTTCAATGTCATAATAATGTGGGGCGAATTGCGCTTCGGCCCTTGCGGGGCAATCTGTTTTTCTGCTATAATACTTCACATGACAATTCAATCGGCCTGAGCCGCACAGATGTCAGGAGGTTTTTTCATGCTCCGTCAGATGCGTTCCTTCATCGCGGTGGTGGAGACAAACAGCTTTTTTGAGGCGGGCGAGGTGTGCCACATCTCCCAGTCCGCCGTCTCGCAGCAGATCAGGGCGCTGGAGAGCGAATTGCAGGTGGAGCTGCTGGAGCGGCACGGCCGGAAATTCACCCTCACCCCCGCCGGACAGTATTTCTACAAGCAGGCCAAGCTGCAGGTTCAGGCCATGGACAGCGTGGTCAGGGAGGTTCGGCGCGTCGGCAAGGGAGAGTATCAGCGGCTTCGGGTGGGCGTGCTGAACGGCTTCAGCGGGCGGATCGTGGAGAGCACCGTGCGGGCCTTCAGCGCGGCGCACCCCAACGTCCAGCTGTCGCTGACCACGGGCACCCATGAGGCGCTGTTCCATCCGGTGAATAGCGGCTCGCTGGATATGGTGGTCAACGATCAGTGGCGGGCCCTGTCGGACAGCTATGTGAACGAGGAACTGACGGAGCAGCCGCTGTTTGCCCTGATCCGACAGGACGATCCCCTCAGCGGGCAGAGCGGGATCCGGCTGGACCAGCTGACGGACAGGCTGTGCATTCTGGTCACATCGCCCGACCAGCGGGAGAGTGAAACGGATCACTGGCGGGACGTGATGGGCCTGGCCGGCAACTTCCTCTTTGTGGACAACGTGGAGGAGGCGCGCATGAACGCCGCCGCCGGAAACGGGTTCTATCCCTGCGACGGGGACATGCCGGCCTATGGAAACACCGTCCGCGTGCCGCTTCTGAGAAACGGCGCACCGCTGACGCGCAGGATGTTCGCCTTCTGGCCGGTCAGAGCGGATTCATCCCTGCAAAGGGAGTTTACCGCCCTGCTGCGCGGGAATTTGAAATAAGTTTTTCTTATCGAATGGCGTCGGAATCGGAATTGATTCCCCGCCGTTTTTTCCGTATAATGGGGGCAGATGAAAGAAAGAAGGCGTTTGAAGCATGGCAAACCTGATCGTGTATTATTCCCGCAAGGGGCAGAACTACTGGAACGGCAGCATCGTGGATTTGGCAAAGGGCAACACGGAGCGGGTGGCGGAGTTCATCCAGAAGGCCGTGGGCGGCGATCTGTTCGAGATCGAGACCGTGCGCCAGTACAGCAAGGACTACATGACCTGCACCGAGGAGGCCAAGGCGGAGCTGCGGGAGGGCGCGCGGCCTGAGCTGAAGAGGTATCCGGATTCCATCGACCAGTATGACACCATCTTCGTGGGCTATCCCAACTGGTGGGGCACCATGCCCATGTGCGTCTATACCTTTCTGGAGCGCTACGACCTGACCGGCAAGAAAATCGTGCCCTTCTGCACCAACGAGGGCAGCGGCATGGGCGGCAGCGAGCGGGAGCTGAAGAAGATCTGCAAGGGCGCCACGGTGGTGTCCGGCCTGTCCATCCACGGCGCGGAAGCCGCCAAGAGCGAGGACAAAGTCGCCGCGTGGGCGAAGAAGAACGCGTGACGCGGGAATCATTCCGATCTGAGGAGGAAAAGTGAAATGAAAAAGCTGATGTCTCTGCTGATGGCCCTGGCGCTGTTCTGCGCCGCTCTGCCCGCGCTGGCTGAGGAGGAAACGCCCGCCCACGTGCTGGTGGTGTTCTTCTCCCACGCCGGCGAGAACTACGGCGTGGGCGTGATCGAGGAGGGCAACACCGCCAGGATGGGCAGGATCATCGCGGAACAGATGGAGGCCGACATCTTTGAGCTGGTGCCCGTGGTGCCCTATCCCGAGGATTACGACGCCTGCCTGGAGGCGGCCACGGAGGAGCAGCGCACGGTCGCCCGCCCGGAATATGAGGAGGAAATCGAAAACTGGGAACAGTATGACACCGTGTTCATCGGTTATCCCATCTGGTGGGGCCAGATTCCCAACATCGTGCACACCTTCATGGAGGCCTATGACTTTGCCGGAAAGACCGTGATTCCCTTCAACACCCACGAGGGCAGCGGTCAGGCCCACAGCCAGAAGGACATCGAGGCGCTGATGCCCGAGGAGGCGACGGTGCTCCAGGGCCTGGCCGTTCGCGGCGGCAGGGCTCAGAACGACCCGGAAGGCACCGGCGCGGACGTGGCAAAGTGGCTGAAGGACATCGGCCTGGCGGAGTGAGGCATAGATGAGCGGGACCCCGCGGGGTTTTTCTTCCCCGGCGGCAGGCTATCTCATCACCTTCTCCAGGGCCTTTCCCCTGGCCAGCTCGTCCACCAGCTTGTCCAGCTGGCGCATCTTCTTCGTCAGCGGGTCCTCGATGGTCTCCACCTGAATGCCGCACACCTTGCCGGTGATCAGCTCGGCCCGGGGATTCCAGGCCGGGGCGTTCTCCAGAAACGCGCCGTAGGTGGCGTCGCTCCGGGCCATGGCCGCCAGTTGGTCGGCGGTATAGCCCGTGAGCCAGGCGGTCACGGCGTCCACCTCGGCCCGCGCGCGGTTCTTGCGCTCCGCCTTTTTGACGAGGCAGTTGTATACCTTGGCAAAAGACATGTCAAACACGTTCATTTCCGTTTCTCCCCTCCGCGGCGGCGGCCGCTATAGATCCTTCTCCATGCGGACGCAGCGGAAGGTGTCGCCCTGCGCCGCCTCGCCGCGCGTTTCATAGCCCATGTCCTGATAGAAGGCCACCTTGTTTTCCCGGCTCTCGACGACCGCTTTGGAATAGAACAGCTCCTCGGCCCAGGCCTCGCACTCGCTGACCACCATGGTACCGATGCCCTGACGCCGGTACTCCGGCAGCACCACCACCCGGCCGATCATCACGCTGTCCTTGTCCAGCGGATACATCCGCGCCGTGGCGATGGGAAAGTCGTCGTCCGTGACCAGGACATATTTGGTATCCGGCCCGTCGTGCTCGTCGAATTCCTGCCGCAGGGGGATGTGGTGCTTCTTCGCCATGGCCTGAACGCGCACATAACAGGCGCCCGCCCGCTGCCACGTCTCCGTCGCCTGGATGACGCACAGGGTCGGCCGAAGCTCGATTCGCGCGATGTCGCTCTCGTAGATGAGACAGCCGTTGATTTTGACGCCGGCCTCCTCCACGCCGTACTCGTGCAGGCAGTATTCGGCGGAGCATATGTCGGCCACGCCGGTGAAGTTGTGGCCCCATTTGTCCAGGATGTGGATCATCTTGCCGTCGTATTGCCCGATCATTTGACACCTCCCCGGTCGATTTGCCCGTTCAGCGCTTCCTCCACCCGGTTCAGCGTTCTGAAAAACCGCAGGGTGGCGATCATCGGCCCCACGAGGATCAGGATGCCGAACACGTTCCAGCCGAACATGTGCCACCAGGAGGTGTGCGGCCCCTCCACGCCCAGCTCGATGGCCTTCGCCTTCAGCTCCTCGGCGACGCGGGCCATCCACACCAGCGTGTAGACGAACAGCGTCGGAATGCCCAGCAGATACGCCTTCCAATAGCGCTGGGTTCGGTGGCCGAGGATTGCGTCCAGCTCGTCCTGCAGGCCCAGAGGCATCCAGACCAGCAGGAACGTGCCCGCCGTGAAAAAGTCGATGAAGCCGATGAGGAAGCCCTTTCGACGCGTGTGTTTGAATCTCATGGGTTTTGTTCACCTGTTTTGACAGTCAGTTTCGGCGGTTGGCCGATGAAAGCATGATATCACAGTGATGGGATGATGACTGCCGGCTGAGTTTTACCGGCGACAGGCATCATCCTTTTTTGATTATATTATATCATCTCTCCCGCGGGTTGTTCAACGGTATTTTTCATTCTGCCTTCGCGATCCATCCGGTGACCGGATCGTGCTTCACACACCATTTACATCACAAGAACGATCTGGTATAATAAGCGCACAGGTGGATTGAGTCAGCCAAAGGACAGGGAGGGACGATCATGAAAGCCATTCTGCCGTTCGATGATTTTCTGATGAACCGATCCGACAACACGAAGCGGGTCTTCAAGCAGCCCCACTGGCATCCGGAATGCGCCTTTACGGATTCGGAGAACACCAGCGTCATTTCGCCCCAGATGGTTGTTCCCGCGCCCCAGGGCGGCTACATGCTGATTTACATGGCCTCCCCCGATGCGAACATCCCCATGGACGACGAGCACATGGCCGTGCTGCTGGCGCACAGCGACGACGGCTTCCACTTCGAGCCCTACAACGTGAATCTGCCCCACATGAAGCGGGCCAATATGATCGGCATGGCGACGGAGGACATCGGCATCCACGCCATGCTGGACGCGCAGGAGACGAATCCGGACTATCGCTACAAAGCGCCTCAGGCGCGCTATGGCCGGATCGACAGCCAGGAGATCGTCCATGAGCCAGCGCGTCTGCTGGGCTCGCCGGACCTGATCCACTGGAAGCGGATATCCGACGCGCCGGTGACGCCGTCCTATGTGGACTGCTATCCGAGCCTGCTGCGCAACCCGCGCACCGGGCGCTTTCAGGTGACCACCCGGCGGCGCTGGGGCGAAAGGCGCGTCTGCCTGACGGAAAGCGCCGACCTGCAGTCCTGGACCTTCCCCAGGGGCATCGTCCATCCCCTGCCGAACGACGAGCCCACCACCCATCTTTACAGCATGCCGGAATACTATTACGAGCCGGGCGATCTGTTCATCGGCCTTTTGTGGAAGCAGGTCATGCCCTTCAACCGCGTCATGGAGGGCCCGGTGACCAGCGAATACGCCTATTCCTACGACGGTTTGATGTGGAACCGCACAGGCGCGCCCCTCTACACCGCGAAAGAGCGGGGCGAGCTGGGCTATGGCGGCGCGTACTGCGTTTCCATGGTGGATCGGGGAGAGGATATTCTCTTCTACATGGCGGCCCACAGGGCGGAACACGGCGGATTCCCGAAGCCCAAACGGGAGGGCCTGCCCGCCAACGTGGCTGTCATTCCCGGCACCTTGCGGCGCAACCGGTTCGTCTGCATCGACTCCGGCAAGGGCAAGGCCGAGCTGATTACCCAGTGGCTGCGGCTGAACAAGCCGGAGCTGCGGATCAACGCCAACATTCCCTTTGGCGGGCTTCGCGCCGAGCTCCGCCGGGGCGAGCCCATCGAGGGCTATACCATGGACGATTTTATCCCCCTCTCCGGCGATCTGACGGACGCGCCGCTGAGGTGGAAGGGCGGCGGCCTGGAGCAGTTTGTGCGGGACGGGAGCTGGGTGCAGCTGTACATCGCCTTTGAGCAGGCGGAGGTCTACGCGATCATGGGGGATTTCGCGTTCAACATCAACACGAGGGCCCCGGCGTATGAGGTTCTGTAAGGAAATGGCGTTTAGCGTCAAATCGGGATTTGTGGAGGTATATATGCTTGAAAAAATGAGCGCCTTCTTTGAATCAAGGCTTAACGGATACGATGAACATATGATGACCGATATCGAATCCGCAAACGAATTCTATCCCTTTACAGCAAAGCAATTGCCAACCGCTGAAAACTGCCATGTGCTTGATTTGGGCTGTGGCACGGGATTGGAACTTCAAGAATACTATACGCAGAATCCGTTAGCAAAGGTTACAGGAATAGACCTCTCGCAAGGAATGCTGGCTGAACTCAAACGGAAATTCGTGGGCAAAGATATAACCTTGATACTCGGCTCGTATTTTGATGTGCCTTTAGGCGAGAACGTGTTCGATGCAGCCGTGTCGGTAGAGAGTCTTCATCATTTCTCAAAAGAAGAAAAGACTGCATTGTATTGCAAACTGCATACGGCTTTAAAAGAAAAGGGATATTTTATCCTCACGGATTATTTTTCTGTATCCGATGAAGAAGAACAGATGCACAGACGGAATTTGTTAGCATTGAAAGCAGAACAAGGTATTACTGACGATGAGTTCTACCATTACGATACACCTCTTACTGTGGAGCATGAAAGCGAAGCTCTTGCTGAAGCAGGGTTTTCATCAGTTGAGGTGTTGAATCACTGGGGAGCAACCTACACGATTAAAGCGGTCAGGTAAACCATCAAATTCTAATTTATCGATCCGATTCCCTGAAAACCCTTGATTTTCCTGCATTTCCCGCAGGCCTGATGCCATAAAAAGCTCTGTTTTCCCTTGTTTTTGCCCTTATGAGACAGAAACAAGGGAAGTTTCTTTCTTAAAATGTATCGCGTTTCAAGGCCTCGCCGTTTGAGAGCGAAATACACCCCTTGCACAAACTTCCCAGTTTATGCAAGGGGCAATTTTCTGCGAACAAACTATTTAGGCATTTATCTGTTCTTCTCAATATCCTGCCAGTTCGAGTTACTGAGGATTTCCGCATTCTCTCCAAACAGCGCAGCTTTGGCTTCCTCATCGCCCTGCAGAAGATACAGGAACCATGCAGTCATATAACCGTCCGTGCGATATACCATGTCAAAATGTTCTGCATTTGCACAGCGAGCACGAATCTTGAGTGTATCTTGCGGCATTGCTTCATAGATCTCAATCAAAGACTGAAGCGGAGCGACTCCTGCAAACGTCTTCGGGTCATGAATGTCCTTCCCACCGTCATCGTCCGATGTCCCCGTAGAAGCGGTCATGAAGTATGGAATCGTGATATCAGCAGGTTCATAGCCCCACCCCATGTTCTGAGCAAGCAAGGGATAGGATGCACTTCCGGTAAACAATGCTTTGTAAAGTTTGCCATTATCGTGTTTCGTCACAGCCGTGATCGCTCCTGCACCGCCTTGCGAGTAACCGGTGATTCCCATATTGTTTGTATCCACACGATCCTTGATCTCGCTTTCGTTCAGAACATAGTCCAATGTGATCGATGCCGTATCACCGTTTCCGGTCTGCGGGTCATCGTTACCGACAACAATAAAGCCCCACGACGCAAGACGCTCGAAAACAGGCAAATAGATTTTTGCAGGCGTCTGGCTTCCGTTTACCACCATGATCAGCGGATACTTCTTATCATTTGTGCGAAGTTCCGACGGGAAGAAAATACGGATGTTCTTGATCGACTTTTTATCTGAAGAGACAGTGATGCTTTCCACTTCAAAGGATCCTCTTCCGGTGTACTTTGTCTCCAATGGACCACCGGCAATGGCTGCATATCCTTCATAGTAATTATCAGGATACAGCGGAGTATTTAAAGCTTTCTGCTCCTTAATCTTATTGGCAACAAACAACAAGGCCAATAGAACGACAATCACTGCCAAGACGATTCTTAATACTTTGAACACCTTTTTCATATCCTTTCAATCCTTCCTATTGACAATTCATTTCCGCATCAGTATACTGATTATGCGGAATAAATGTATCGTTACGGTACTTATGTTTCGCAACAATGACCATTATAGTAACGAGACACCTGCTTGTCAATGTGATCCGGGAAAATAGAGCCGCTCAGAACGCTATGCGGAACAAAAAGGAGATTTTGTACCTTTATGAAAAAGAATCAAACCGAATTTATGAAGCTCTGCTTGGCAGATGCTCTCATTAAGCTGATGCTGAGGCAAGACTTCTCATCCATCAACATTAATACAATCTGTGAGGAAGCTGGGATCGGACGGACATCTTTTTATCGCCATTTTGATAAAAAGGCCAACAAAGAAGACCTGCTGAAATACAAGCTCCATTATGAATGGAAAACCTATATGGATTTCCACCCGGAGGAAAATGAAAAGGATAAAGCCGGTGTGCTGTTCCAGTTTATTTACGATAACAGGAATCTGTTCTCATTGTTCTATAAGAACGGACTCATTACCACGATCATGAGCATAGTTGAGGACTTCTTGGTGGAAGGAGAAACATACGGAAAAGACTATGCCTACATTATGTCTTACATGATCTACGGGTATTTCGGGATCATCTACCAATGGATCAAGTATGATTTTGACGAGACACCTGAGCAGGTATCCGGTCATATGCAGAAAGCAATCACTTCGGCTATGCAAAAGAAGTAAAAACTCATGATTGCCACGCCTTGTTATATCCTGTTATGGGTTAATCTTGCCCTTGCTTTTGCCCTTATGAGCGGCGCAGGCGTTATAGAAATGGTGTAACATTTAATAAAGAGATTCGGCGAGCAGATTGCGGAAAATCCTTTGTTTGGGGCGGTTTCAGAGGATTTCATTAACGCCCTATAATCAGCGGCAAACGCCTATGATTTCGGGGATTTCAAATTCCAATTTGCCGAAATCAATAAGTAAAGGAGAGTACAGCCATGAGCGAAAGAAAACTGATCGTCACAAAGCCCGGCGAAGTGATCGACTTTGAAACGGTGTTTGAGCTGAACCCGGCCATCGAGGAGGCGGAGCCTGCCCGCAGGGGCCGCATGGTCCGCGTGGACTACACCACCGATGTCTACGAATACGGCGTGACGTATCCCAAATACTGCAACGTCTACCTGCCCTACTGCTACGACCCAAACGACAAAAGCCGCAAATACAACGTGCTCTACTATCAGCACGGCAACACCTGCGACCCCGAGCTGTTCAACACCCCCGAAACGGTCAAGCGCTTTGACAACCTGTTCGACAGCGGCGAAATCGATCCCTGCATCATCGTCTGCACAACCTATTACTTCGACCCGGCCCGGGACGCGGAGATTCGCAAAAAGACAGGCGGCGCTCAGGCGGGGGACAACGGCAGCACCGGCAACCCGCCGAACTTCTACCGCGAGGTGGTGGAGAGCATCATCCCCGCCGTGGAAAAGCGCTTCAACACCTACCTGACCGACGCCGGCAGGGAGGGCATCAAGGCCACTCGGGACCACCGCGCCTTCTCCGGCTACTCCCGCGGCGCGGCCTGCACCTGGTACATGATCCACAACGCCTTCGAGTTCTTCCGCTGGTACGCGCCCATGAGCTGCATGACCACGGCCGGCCGGGGCCTTCACGACGAGCTGGCCGACGAAGTGGTGACCGACTACGTGACCTATCAGATCAGGCGGAAGCCGGAGCTGCCGTTCTTCATCTACGCCACCAACGGCGATCCTGAAAAGGACATCAAGCGGATGAACGAGCAGATGAAGTTCCTCACCAAAGCGCCCGGCTTCTCCTACGGCCCCGATCCCCATAAAAACAACATCTTCTACGGCGTTTCCGGGTTCCATCACACCGACCTGCTGGTGCCTTACTATTACTGGAACTCTTTGAAGGTGCTGTTCAGGCTGTAGCGGGCTGTAATAATTATGTCAAAGGAGAATCAATGATCGCATGGAAACGAAGTATTACGTCGTCACCCGCATCGACGGGGACTATGCCTGGCTGAACCGAACCGACGCGGAGGAAGAGGCGCTGTTCATCGCCCGTGCCCTGCTGCCGGAGGAGATCGACGAGGGGACGAGGCTGAAGTATGAGATGCTTCAGTACGAGATCATATGAAGACCTGCATGGACGCGGGCGCCTGCCCGGTGACGCGCGCCGCCAATCATGTGCTATGAGAATCAAACTGACGCCGGATAAAGGGCTGCGGGTGGAGAAGGCTCGCCTGAATGGCGTGCCGACGCTGATTTTGCGCCCGGCGAATCGGGAGCCGGCGCAGATCGGGCTGATGTGGATCCATGGCGGCGGGTTCATCACCGGCATGAAGGAAATGGTCTACATGAGCCGCGCGGTGAATCTGGTGAAGCAATATGGCGTGACGGTCTTCTCGCCGGGGTATCGGCTGGCCTGGCGAAAGCCCTTTCCCGCGGCGGTGGAGGACTGCTTCGCGGTGCTGAAATACCTGGATGAACACAGGGCGCAGCTGGGCGTGGAGCGGATCATGGTGGGCGGCGAGAGCGCGGGCGGCGGGCTGTGCGCCGCTGTGTGCATGATGGCGCGGGACCGGGACATTCATGTCTCGTTCCAGTTTCCCCTCTACCCGATGCTCAGCAACCTGGACACGGAGAGCTCCCGGGACAACCACGGGCGGATATGGAACACGCGCCGCAATCATCTGGGCTGGCGGCTGTATCTGCGGGGCGACGCGAAGAACGGGAATGTCTCGCCGTATGCTTCGCCCGCCCGGCAGACAAACTACAGCGGCCTTCCGCCCTGCTACACCTTTGTGGGCGACGGGGAACCGTTTTACGCGGAGACGCTCAAATATGTGGAAGACCTGCGCAGGGCCGGCGTGCCCGCTGAGGTGGATGTCTATCCCACAAATGTGCACGCCTTTGATATGCTCTGCCCGGAGAACGATGTGAGCCGGGAGGCCATCAGCGCCTTTGAGCGGCGCTTCGCCGACGCGGTAAGGAGATGCGAGGCCTCTGCCGACTGATCGAAAGGCCGGAATTATCAAGGGGATGACCGCGTCTCCTGCGGAGCGGATCATTTTCGTCTCTCACGGGAGGACCATCAGCTTTCCCCAGGCCATGCTGGCCGGTCATTTTGTGGAGGATCGGGGCCGTTTCCGATGCAACGTAAGCTACAATTTGGAATCTGCAAAGCGCTGAAGGAGGGCTGTCCCGGCTACGCGACGGCCTGGGCTCAGAAGGGGAAGCGGTTTGATTGCCTGCTGACCGGCCGGGTTTTCAACCTGGGCACCAAGGCGAGGTACAATTATCGGCCGACCTATCAATGAAATCTTCGCGCGGCTGGAGCAGGCTCCGCCCTATGGGATGGCAACGGAGACGGCGTTTACCAGGGCCTATCGAAAGAGGATCGCGGACCAGCGGATAGCCTATAACGCGGACAGAGTAGATGGTTTTTTGTTCTACTTCGCGAGAATGCTCAGAAAAAGCACGGAGAACCGCTGAGCCGTTTTCGCGAGATCGTTCATCCTGTCTTTGGGGCGGGAAGAATCGTCTCGGTGGACGAAGACAAGAATTGCTTCGTCCAGTTTGACAATCGCACGGAGCTGATGTCCCTGAATGATATCGTCGAGAGCTGCCGCTTTCCCGAGGAGGAGAACGGCGAGCATACAGTCGAGTGGTGTCTTGAGGCGTGCCAGCTGCGCGTGATCCGGGAAGCGCAGGGGATCGTGCGCGCGCTGAGGGAAAAAAGGGATGCCGTGGCCTGAGCGGCGGCCCTCAGCGCTGATCTCCCCGTCCCGAGATTTATGGTTGCAATTTCGCGAAAGAGACTATATAATAATGTCATAAAGAAGCGGAGGCCGCGTTTCCAAACTGCCACCGTCGTCTCCTGATGCGTATCAAGATGGGAATCAAATATGCAGACAGAGAGGTATCCCATGGAAAAGAAATTGACAAAGCTGTTCGATTATCAGAAGTTCGCGGGCAACAAGGCGCTGCAGGGCATCATTGACTCGGTTCACGCCCGGTCAGGCAGGCGGGAGCTCAGCCTGGACGAGGAGGAGCTGGTGAACGCCGCCGGCGCGCCGTATGCCGGACAGACACCCCCGGAGGATCAGAAAAAGGATTTGAACTGAACCCGCTTGGCCGCGCTGCGGTCGGAAAAAGAGGCGATCATGAACAGTCCGAATATAGCCGACATCTACACGGAATACCACACCAAGGTCCTGAGCTACATCACGGCCAGGGTGAACTCGCGCTCGGACGCGGAGGATCTGTGCTCGGATGTGTTTGAAAAGGTGCAGCTGAAGCTGAGCACCTATGACAGCACAAAGGCGGCCCTGGGCACCTGGATCTATTCCATCACCCGGAACTGCGTGATCGACTTCTACCGCCGCAGCCGCCCCTCCGAGGAGCTGGACGAGCAGCTGCCCTCCGACGACGAGGTGGACGACGGCATCCTTCGGGACGAGACGCTGACCGAGCTGGCCGCCGCGCTGTCCACGCTGCCGGACGAGCTGAAGACCATCATCGTGTACCGCTACTACGACGGCCGGCCCCTCACCGAGATCGCCAAAATGATGGGCCTGAGCTACGGCGCCACCAAGCTCCGGCACAACAGCGCCCTGGAACTGCTCCGCCGGGCGATGAGCGCCTGAAAAACAGAACAAATAAAACAGCCCATGTCCCGCGCGAAACGGGGCATGGGCTGTTTTGCTTTGTGGAATATCGTCAGCTTCCGAACACCCTCGAGCGCTGAACGCGATAGCTGAGCAGGTACAGCAGGCCGTCCACCAGGATCTTGGCCAGGATGGCGGGCACGTGGAGCTTCTCCAGGATGAAATGGCCCACGCAGCTCAGCGCCAGGATGATCACCGCCAGCACCGCGTAGCGGACGAAGGACTGGCCGCTCACTTGTTTGCCGAACACCATGCGGCTGTTCATCACGTAGTTGGCTGTGGCGCTGATGACGCGGGCGCCGATCTGCGCGGCGATGCGGCTCCAGCCCAGGGCGTAATGGGCCAGGGAGAAGAGCAGCACGTCCAGCAGCGCCGAGATCAGCGAGGAGAGCATGAATTTGCCCGCCTGGCGGAACATGAGCCTGTAGATCTTCAGGCCGTCCTTGAAGGCGTTGAAGTGGGAGGAGGCGTTGTTGTCGATGTAGATCGTCTCGATCTCCACCTCCTTCACCGGGATCTTCTGTTCGCTGGCGCAGATGAGCATGTTGATCTCGTACTCGTAGCGGTCGCCCTCCAGGGTGGAGAAGCGATTCAGCGCCGCGGCGGGCAGGCCCCGCAGGCCGGTCTGGGTATCGCCCAGCCAGAGGCCGGTGAGCAGGCCGAACACGCCGCAGGTGATGGTGTTGCCCGCCTTGGAGCGGGGCGGCATGGCCTTCTTGTCCCGGGAGCCCAGGATGAGGGCGTCCGGCTGGGCCAGCAGCGCGTCCGCGATCTTTGCCACGTCGGCGGGGGTGTGCTGTCCGTCGGCGTCGGCGGTGACGGCGCTGACGCCTGGGGTCTTTTTGATTTCCATCAGGCCGGTCTTGAGGGCCGCGCCCTTGCCCCGGTTCACCGGGTGGGTGAGCACCGTGGCCTTGCCCGCGAGGTCGGCGAAGATGGGGGCGAAGGCCTCGCCGCCGCCGTCGTCCACCACCACGATGCGCTTAAAATTCGCGGCCAGCAGGTCGTCCACCAGCTGGTTCAGCCGGCGATCCGGCTTGTAGGCCGGAATGAGCACGGCGATGTTGTCGTATTTCATAATGATCTCCTTTGTGTCGGCCGCGCGGTTTGGGTCGCGCGGGTCGGCTGTGCCGGTCGGGCGGACTGAGAGGTTGTGGGCCGGGCAGGCTGCTTTTGCTGCGTCTCCCGCAGGCGGCGCCTGTATTCGGCGCGCTCGGCCCGCCGCTGCAGCGCGATCAGCTGAACGGCGAAATAGATGGCCAGCAGCGCCAGCACGAACGTGATGCGCTTGTGGAATTCATTGGTCATGAAGCCCATGGGCTTGTTCACCCGATCGATGACGAAGAACACGATCAGCATGCCCGAAATGACGATGGCCACGTGGGGCAGCAGTTTCTTGACCAGCCGGATCCAGTCGGCGGGTGTGGCGCGCCGGATCCATTTGATGGCGTTTTTGATGAGTGTCATGGGTGTGCCTCCCTCAGCCGTCCGCTTCGACGACGCAGATGAGGTCGCTGGTGGCGCGGCCGTTCTTGTAGGGATCGTTGGTCAGGGCGCCGAGGAAGGTCATCTGGGAGGTCTGGCCGCCGTCCAGGTTGTAGGCCACGGTGCAGCCCAGGTCCCTGCAGAGATTGGCGCACTCGGTGAAGGTCATGCCGGCGGAGTAGCTGTTGCGGCGGCCGTCGATGACGACGAACACGTAGTGCCCCGGCTCGATCATGCCGATGAGGGTGCGGGGCTCGTGGTTGCGGGGGTTGACGCCCTCGTAGCCCTCGGCGTACACCTGGCCGTTTTCATCCAGCAGGCTGGGGCCGAAGCTGAAGGACTGCCACGCGCCCTCGGCCATGGCCCGGTCGATGTCCAGGTCGCTCTCCCCCTGATACACCTTCATGCTGCCGTCCCGGAAGATGATGAGCACCGGCTCGTCCACCTCGAAGTCGCGGCGGTACAGCTCGCCGTTTCGGATGACGATGCCCGCGTTGCCCGCGCCGTAGTAGTCGGAATTGATGGCCGCGATGGCGTTCACCCGCTGGGACATGGCCACCATGTCCTCCCGGATGCCCTTGCCGAAGGTGTCCTTGGCGAACACCGTGCGCAGACACTCGATGTCGCGCACGTAGATGTCCTCCACGAAGTACACCTCGTTGCGGTTGTTGACGGTGGTCTCATGGCGGGTGAGGGTGACGTTCAGGTTGGCGCTCTGATAGCTGGTGTCGGTCTGGATGACCTGGCCCGCGGTGAATTTATCCACGAATTTCCGGCTGAAGTCGCCCGTCGCCTCCTGAATCGGCTCGTCCGTGGGAGCGGGGGCCGATCCATCCGGCGGGACGGGGGTGCCTTCCGGCTCCACGGGCGCCGCTGTGGGCGCGGCGGCGCGGGAGGGGGCGGTGTAGGCCGCCTTCTGGCCGGGCTTGGGGATGACGTGGTCGAACAGGGCGAAGACGATCAGGCAGAGGCCGATCAGCAGGATGTCGATGGCCGCGATGAGCGCGGGAGGCAGCTGCTTCGGCGGCCTGGGACGGGGCGGCGTGCGTTTGTTCTGCATGGCACAGAAGACCTCTTTGAGCGTATTGACCGGGGCGGGAAACGACCCGAAGGACGCTGTCAAACAGCCCCTCTATTTTATCATACGCCCTGTTCCTTCGCAAGCGAAAACGGCGAACTTTACAGGCGAAGGTTTTTCCTCTCAAAATCATGATGATCGGGGAACAATGAATGAGGGCGGCGCGTCAAAAAAGCAATCCGATAAAAAGAGGAAAATGTTGGCTGCGGCCCGGTCTGTGCTGAAAGGGGAATGGAAAATGAAAAACGCGGCGAAGATGCTCATCACGATTCTCCTGTGCGCGGCGCTCTGCGCGGGGGCGGCTCAGGCCTCGTCCTACGCCTACGACAGCGGCTATGGCGAGACCAGCGTGTACGCCTGCTCCACCAGCCAGCTGACCAACATCTACCTGGCGGCGGGGGCCATCAACGGCGTCCGCGTGGAGCCCGGCCAGCGCTTCTCCTTCAACGAGACAGTGGGCCCCCGCACCACCGAGAAGGGCTATGTGCGGGCGGTCAACGGGCGGGGCGCGAAGGTGCGAGGCGGCGGCGTGTCCCAGGTGGCCACCACGCTGCTGCTGGCCGTGGAGGACTTCGGCTGGATGGCCGTGGAGGAGTACCTGGCCTACGGCGACAACTTCACCGGCGGCTACGTCTACGACGCCTCCAAGGCCGTTGTGACCGACTACGAGCACGACCACGACCTGGCCTTTACCAACTGGTATTCCGGCCCGATCACCATCTCCGCCTGGATCACCGACAGCGCGCTGTGCGTTTCCATCGCCCCCAGCGGCCCCAGCGGCGGCTCCGGCGGATACAGCGGCTACACCGTCCCCGTGGGCGCGCTGGCCTCCGGTGTCACCCCCATGCCCGCTGAGTACGGGCAGCAGCAGAACGTGCGCCTGGCCGCCTCGCTGATCAACGGCTGCCGGCTGCGCTACGGCGAGCGCTTCTCCTTCAACAGCGTCGTGGGCCCCCGCACCAAGACGGCCGGATTTGTGGACGCCACCAACGGCCGGGGCGTGCAGGTGACGGGCGGCGGCGTGGCCCAGGTGGCCTCCACCGTGTACCTGGCGGTGAAGCAGCTGGACAGCATCACCGTGGATCCCATTCGCACCTACGGCGACCGGTTCACCGGGGGCTACGTGTCCGATCCCGCCGACGCCATCGTGACCGACTACAACGCCGGCACCGATCTCTCCTTCACCTATTACGGCGCGAACACGCTGCTCATCTCGCTGTACGAGGAAAACGGCGCGCTCTGGTGCGCGCTCATGGAAGTGATGTGAGGCGCGGCCGCCGCGGCGAAGGCGGCGCTCTCCCTCAGCCGACGATCCAGCGCCGCGAGGAACCGCTTGTTCCCCGGCGGGACGGGGCAGCGGGGCAGCAGGCGCTGGCGCTCTCCCGGGTCCATGCGCTCCCAGAGCCGGCAGACGGCGTAGCGCATGCTGCGCTCCACGTTGGCCGGGCTGTCGCCCAGGCGCAGGGCCAGGGCGGGATAGAGTCGCCCGTCCATGTTGTCCAGCAGGCGCGGGTCGTCCGCGGCCATCTCCAGCGCCTCCCGAAGATACCGGCCGCCCTTGAGATGGGGCGATACGCCGGCCAGAAACAGCAGCCGCTGCAGATCCTCGTGCCGCCGCGCCCGGTTGGCGGCCCGGATCTCCGGCGTCGCGCCGCTCTCCAGCAGCAACAGCAAAGCATCGCAGATCGCGCCGACGGGCGTGCCGCCAAGGCCGCAGCCGTCGGCGCTTTTCTGTGCCCAGGGCGGCAGGGCCTCCCGGCTGCAGGCCTCCGAGCAGGCGTAGACCCGGGGATGGGAGGGATCGCTCCGCAGGCACTGGAGGATGCGCTCCGCGCCGTCGAACGCCAGGTCCACCAGCACCACCCCGGCGGGCAGGAAGCACTGCCGCTGGATCAGCAGCGCGCCGCTCTGCACCGCGTCGATCTCCGCCCGCACCCGCCGGCGGCGCAGCTCCTCCGTCAGATTGACCAACACGATGGCGCTCCTGTGCGCCAGAAGGATTCTCTGCTTCTCCATGTCCAAACAACCCCACTCGTCTTTGATGAGGTTATTATAATACAAAACTGTGACAAACTGTAACACTTTAGAAATATATACAAAAATCAGGGCCGTTCTGCATGAGATCTTGAATATTATGCGGAAATCGGCCCTGAACTTTTCCCACAGAAAAGAATATGCAGGATTTCTTTATAGTGCCATGGGGTGAAACGGGGGAGTTTACGGAAAATTAACATGACGGAGAACGTCTTGTCAAACGGTCTGGGCGACGTTTTTCCACGACGTGTTGCGGAAGGGCGTTATCCGAGCTTCTGCTGTCTCTTTGCGATTCTCTGGTTCCGCCGGGCAACGGCGGCCATGAGCGCCGCGTATTGCTCCGGCGTAGCCACGGGATCGATTTCGGGGTTGTCTTCGTCCGGTTCGACGGGCAGGCTGCGCGCCGCCTCGATCATGGCGATTTCCTCAGACGACAGAGCCGTTCCGGGTTTTAGCTTGTAGGTGACATCCTTTCCCATTTTCACAGCCTCCTTTCACTCGATTGATTCCTTAGAATCGGCCAATGATGTTGTTGTTATACGCGTTTCGTTCGAGGGGTGTTGCAAGACGCGCTGAAATGATTCGAATGTCAAGATTGCCTGTCTCATGATTTTCGCGGTCGCAATAAACGACCGTCAGCACGTCATGAACGAGGCCGATGGTGCGCCAGCGCTCCTCATTCTGACTATGATCGGGATCCGGATACTCCAGACGAAGCTCGTCTTCAAATACTCTTGCGGCGATGGTGAACGAAATGCCATGCTTTTTGATATTCTTGATGTTTTTATCTTCGTCCCAGATGAAGGTAAAATCGCTGAGCGCGTAATAGTGATCCGGCATATCACTCACCCCCCCAAGTTAATCATATCACATCGGAAAGAATTAATCAACAAAAAGCCGTGAGTATGCTGCCACACTCACGGCTTTTTCAGTGGGATTAGTAGGACTTGAACCTATGACCTCCACGATGTCAACGTGGCGCTCTAACCAGCTGAGCTATAATCCCTCACAACAGTAAAGGATTATACCACAGCTTTACGCCCCTGTCAACCGTCAATTTTCGTAAATTATCGCCGGCGGCGCGCAACGCCTCATCCGAAGGTGCGCAGCGGGTTGAAGCTGAAGGTCAGCTTGCCGTGGGGCAGCGGCTCGTCGGCGGCCACGGACACGCGGTACAGCGTGTCGCCCCACAGCGCCCGGGCTTCGCCCTCGGGCACGGGCACCGGGTCGCACCGCCCGGTCAGCCCCTTCTCCCAGCGCAGTCGCACCGGGCCCAGCTGCGCCCAGCCCGGCCCCAGCTCCGGCCGGCAGGGGGTGAGGAAGCTGAACTCGATGTCCCTGGGCGCGGTCAGCTCGAACAGCTCCATCAGCTGCACCACCCCGGCGTCCCGCTCGTAAATCAGCGAGCGCTGCCAGGCGCGCACCCCGGCCTGTGGGGGATAGGCCGCCGCCAGGTCCATGGACAGCATGGCGTAGTCCTCCTCCAGGCGGCAGGTCACGTCCCGCGCGCCGAAGGAAGCGCCCAGACTCTGGCCTTTCCCGCCCACCAGGGGCAGGTTGTGGAACATGGTGTCGTCCAGGAAGCCCGCGTCGATCAGCACCGGCTCGCCCTCGCAGAACAGCACGAAGTCCCCCGCGTCCGGATGGGAGCCGATGACGCCGTTGCCGCCGCCGTGGGCCGCCAGCGCCAGGCCGTGGACGGCGTCCTCCTCGTCCCGGGCCACCATCATCTGAGCCGCGTTGAAGAAGCCCTGCCGCCGGAAGGGCGGGCGCACGGGCTCCCGCTCCATGATCGGGGCGTTGAACAGGTCGGCCGCCTTGTGCAGCAGCCACTGATCCTGCTGGGGCGGCGCCGCGTCCACCTCCCGGCGCAGGAACACGCCCAAATCGCACAGGGCGCTGTCGCCGATGTAGTCGCCGATCCGGAACAGCAGCAGGGGATCCAGCGCCGGGCGCATGGAATGCCGCCCCGGATTCAGGAACCAGTTCGGGGCCACATGGCAGAACACCGGGAAGTGGCACAGCAGCTGAATCTGCTTCTCCCGGCGCACGTCCACCCGCCCCCGGCTCACGGAGAGCACCATCATCACCATGTCCATCACCGGCTCCACCGCGGCGCTCCAGTCGTCCAGCCCGCCGGGCACGCTGCCGTCTCCCGGCATGGCGGAGAGCAGCCGGTCGAACAGCGTCCAGGCCTTGCGCATGCACTGCCAGCGCTGCCGGTCGTTGCGCTCGAAGGTGAGGATGGCCAGGGCGCAGCCGGCGAGGCAGCGCAGGGCTTCGCTCTTGGGGCCGCACATCCAGGCCATGTCGTTCAGGCTCAGGAAGGGCCGGGTGACCCGGCGGTCGATCTCCCGCTCGATGCGCTCGAACAGCTGGGGCGACACCGCGTCCAGCCGGGAGGTCACCATCTGGGCCGCCAGGGCCAGGTCGGCCGCGGTCTCGGCCACGGCCACGTCCACCCGATGGCTGTAGGGGTCGGGCAGGGGCAGGCCCTTGCGCCCCACGGTGATGGGGTTGTTCCGGGGCAGGAGCCAGCTGGATTCCTCGCAGATGGCCCACACCACGTCGGCCAGCTTCAGGTCGTAGCGCCCGTCCGGGGCCACGCAGCTGCCCAGCACCAGATCCCGCAGCATGGTTCGGCGCACATGGCGGTTGGCCTCGTAGTCCGCGGCCACGCCCGCCCGGCTGAAGCTGATGAAGCTGGAGGCGGACAGGGGCGGCACGTCCTTTTGAAGCCACTGATCCGCCCGGCCGGTGAGCCGCAGCCGCACGTCGCCGGGCAGGCCCCCCCACTCGGCCCGGGCCTCGGCGGGCATCGCCATGAGAAATTCATCCGCGCCCTGCAGCTCGAAGAGCAGCGCGTCCAAATACTGTTCCAGCATGCTGTTCCCCCACTTTGTGAAATTCCGTCAGTCCACCGTGACCCAGGCGCGCTCCTTCGCGGAGAGCGTCATCAGATCCATGAGCCGCTGCAGCCGCGCGCCTTCCTCCAGGGAGGGCGAGGGCGTTCCGCCGTTGGCCACGCAGTTCAGGAAGCTGAAATAGCAGTGTGTGTGGGCCCGCTCCCAGCCCACCGCGTTTTTCGAGGGCAGGAAGGAGCCCCCCGGCGCGGGATAGCGGCCCAGGCACTCGATGCGGGTGTAGCCCCTCAGGCCGCCCAGATCCACCTCGGGCTGGGTGTTGTCGTAGAATTCCAGCCAGCCGGGATCCCGAAGATTCCAGCGGACGGCCCCCTTCGTGCCGGTGATTTCCAGGAACATCTCGTCCGCCACGCCGGCGGTGATCTTGCTGGCCTCCACGGTGCCCAGGGCCCCGCTCTTCAGCCGCAGCAGCATCAGCGCGTGATCCTCGGCGATGTCATGCCGCAGGCCGCCCTCCTTCGTGGGCCGCTGGGGATAGAGCGTGTTTTCTGCGCAGAGCACCTCCCGGGGCATTTCGCCGATGAGCCAGGTGACCAGATCCAGCGCGTGGGAGCCCAGATCCAGCAGCACGCCGCCTCCCGCGCCCTGCTTCCAGCCCATGGGCTTGTTTGGGTCGATGGAGCCGGAATGAAGGTATCGGCAGGTGAAGGTGAGGATGTCGCCCAGCCGGCCCTCGCCGATCAGCTCCTTCGCCCGCAGGGTGGCGGTGAAGAAGCGGTTGTGCAGCGCCAGCTGGGCCTTGCCCCTGGCGCCTCTGGCGGCCTCCAGCACCCGCAGGGCGGAGGGATAGTCCACCGTGAGGGGCTTGTCGATGTAAACGTGTTTGCCCGCCTTCAGCGCGTCGACGGCCATGGCCTCGTGCTGATCGTTGGGCGTGCAGACGCTCACCACGTCGATGGCCGGGTCGGCCAGGAGATCGCGATAGTCCCCCGTGGCGTAGGAAAAGCCCAGGTCGTCCCGCGCCCTTTCGGCCTTTGAGACGGTGCGGGAGCACACCCCCACCAGCTTCGCCTCGAAGCCCGCGTCGGGATAGAACAGCGGCAGGGAGCGGATGGCCAGCGTGTGGGTGCGGCCCATGAAGCCCCAGCCGATGATGCCGATGCCGATGGTTTTCATCCGGCAAGCCTCCTTTTCTGGAAGAAGATGAATCGTTATTCCTATTTTATCTTTTCCCGCCGCGAAAGTCAACTCACCGGGCGGGTTTCTATTGCATTTCCCCCGGTGAATATGGTATGATGAACATGTCAAGGCCCCAATATTTTCCGGGAGGTATGTTTCTATGAGCAAGATCCTGCCCGACTGGCAGAACCCCGACGTGATGCACATCGGCCGCGAGGCGCCCCGCGCCAGCCTGATTCCCTATGAGAGCGAGAAGACCGCCCTGTCCGGCGAGCGGGGCCGCTCCGGCTGCTACCGGCTGCTGAACGGCCAGTGGGACTTTTATTATTCCCCCGTGGGCCAGGCTCCCGAGGGCTTCCAGGACCCCGACTACGACTACGCCGGCGAGGGCTGGGAGGAACTGCCCGTGCCCTCCAACTGGCAGCTGCACGGCTATGACATCCCCCACTACACCAACGTGAACTATCCCATCCCCTTCGATCCGCCCCATGTGCCGGACGAGAACCCCGTGGGCTGCTACCGCCGGGTGTTCACCCTGCCCGAGGCCTGGAAGGATCGGGAGGTGTTCCTGAACTTCGACGGCGTGAATTCCGCCTTCTACGTGTGGGTCAACGGCGAGTTCGTGGGCTTCTCCAAGGTGAGCCACATGCCCAGCGAGTTCGACATCACCGCCCATCTCACCGACGGCGAGAACGTGCTGGCCGTGATGGTGTACAAGTGGTCCGACGGCACCTATCTGGAGGATCAGGACTTCTGGCGCCTTTCCGGCATCTTCCGCGACGTGTATCTGCTGGGCGTGAACAAGGCCCACATCCGCAACGTGGTGGCCTCCGCGGAGCCGGACGACGCCTTCAAAAACGGCATCCTGTCCGCCCAGGCCGAGCTGATCTCCTACGCGGGCGGCCAGGCCGGAACCGTGCGGGCGAAGCTGCTTCAGAACGGCCGCGTCATCGCGGAGCAGTCCGTGTCCGTGGGCATGGAGGAGGGCCAGAGCGCCGACGCCGCCTTCGAGCTGGCGGTGGAGAATGTGAAGCTGTGGACGGCGGAGACGCCGAACCTCTATCAGCTGCTGATCGAGCTGCAGCAGGAGGGCGAGCTCATCGAAGTCCAGCGCGTGGACGTGGGCTTCCGCCGCATCGAGATCAGGGACCGCCAGCTGTGGGTCAACGGCGTGTCCATCAAGCTGAAGGGCGTCAACCGCCACGACACCCACTCCGAGCTGGGCCACGTGACGCCCCTGGAGGCGCTGGTGAAGGACATCGAGCTGATGAAGCAGAACAACGTCAACACCGTGCGCACCTCCCACTACCCCAACGACCCCCGCTGGCTGGATCTGTGCGACCAGTACGGCCTGTACGTGGTGGACGAGACCGACCTGGAGACCCACGGCTGCGCCGTGCTGGGCGAGGAAAACGGCTGGAGCCAGCTGTCCGACAGCCCGGACTGGGAGAAGGCCTATGTGGACCGCGCCGAGCGCATGGTCTGCCGTGACGTGAACCATCCCTCCATCATCATGTGGTCGCTGGGCAACGAGTCCGGCTTCGGCCGCAATCACATCGCCATGAAGAAGCGCATCCTGGAGCTGGACGACTCCCGCCCGGTGCACTACGAGGGCGAGCGCCACAATCCGGTGTACGCCGAGAAGGGCGTCACCGTCAGCGACGTGAAGAGCACCATGTATCCCTTCATCGAGATGACCGACGAGATCCGCAACCATCCCTACTTCGCGAAGGCCCGTCCCATGACGCTGGAGGAGGAGGGGCAGGACACCAAGGACCAGCGGCCCTACTTCATGTGCGAGTACGCTCACGCCATGGGCCTTGGCCCCGGCTCCCTGAAGGAGTACTGGGAGACCATCTACAAGTACGACCGCCTCATCGGCGGCTGCGTGTGGGAGTGGGTCGATCACGGCATCCTCACCGAGACCGACGACGACGAGCCCTTCTACGCCTATGGCGGCGATTTCGGCGACCATCCCAACGACGGCTGCTTCTGCGTGGACGCGCTGAACTACCCCGACCGCACGCCCCACACCGGCCTGATGGAGCTGAAGAAGGCCTATGAGCCCGTGAAGTTCGAGCTGAAGGACGCGGAAAAGGGCCTGGTGACCATCCGCAACCTGTTCGCCTTCCGCACGCTGGACGATCTGGACGCCGCCTGGAGCCTGGTCTGCGAGGGCGAGGAGCTGGCCCACGGCCGGCTGGACATCAGCGGCATCGCCCCCTATGGCGAGAAGACCGTGGCTCTGGGCTGCGCGATGCCGGAAAAGGGCGAGGCGTACATCGAGATCCGGGTGAACGAGGCCTTTGACCAGCTGTGGTGTGAGCGGGGCCATGAGGTGACCGCCGCGCAGCTGCCCCTGCCCTGCGAGCCCGAGATCGAGCGCGTCAGCGCCGAAGACATGGAGAAGCTGGACGTGGAGGAGAGCGAGACCCACATCGAGATCATGGGCGAGGACTTCTCGCTGCTGTTCGAGCGCGCCACCGGCGAGCTGGTGAGCTGGATCGCCGCGGGCAACGAGCTCATCGAGAAGGGCCCGAGGGTGAACCTGTTCCGCGCGCCCATCGACAACGACCGCAACTACCGCAAGAGCTGGGAGCCCCTGGATCTGACCCGCCTGATGACCCGGGTGGAGGACGTGAGCTTCGAGCGCCTGTCCGACAGCGCGGTGAAGCTGACCGTGACCACCCTGCACGGCCCGCGCGTCCGCCGGCCCTTCCTGCGCAGCGCCTTCACCTACACCGTGTTCGGATGCGGCGATGTGCGCCTGAACGTGACCTACGAGCCCCTGAAGAAGGATCTGCCCTTCCTGCCCCGGGTGGGCCTCACCGTTGAGATGCCCGCCCAGTTCGACCGGGTGATGTGGTACGGCCTGGGCCCGCAGGAGAACTATCCCGACATGAACCTGGCCGCGCTGCTGGGCCAGTACACCGCGCTGGTGGACGACCTGCACGAGCCCTACGTGCGCCCGCAGGAGAACGGCGCGCGGGGCGGCATCCGGGCGCTGGCCGTCACCGACATCCTGGGCGCTGGCCTGATGGTGGTGGGCGAGGAGACCTACCAGAACGCGGGCTTCTCCTTCAACGCCCATCCCTACACCGACGAGGCGCTGGACAAGGCGGAGCACACCTTCGAGCTGGAGGCCGAGGACAAGACCGTGCTCTCCCTCGACTGGCGCATGGGCGGCATCGGCACCAACAGCTGCGGCCCGGTGCCCCTGGAGAAGTATCTGCTCAGGCTGACCGAGACGGCCAGCTTCACCCTGGTGCTCAGGCCCTACAACCGCCAGGCCAGCGAGCTGGTCTCCGGCGCGCGCGTGCTGCCCGAGGCCTGAATCACCGCAAAGAAAGGGAGTCATCATCATGCCGAAACCCGCTGAAATTGCCCGGATGCTGGATCATTCCATGCTCCAGCCCTGGCTGACTGAAGAAGACATCCGCAAGGGCTGCGCCATCGCCGTGAAATACCACACGGCCGCCGTGTGCGCCCGCCCCTGCGACATGAAGCTGGTGGCCCAGCTGCTCAAGGGCACGGACATCGCGCCCTGCACCGTCATCGGCTTTCCCCACGGCGCGCATCTGACCGCCGTGAAGGTGTACGAGGCCGAGCAGGCCCTGCTGGACGGCTGCACCGAGCTGGACATGGTCATCAACATCGGCCGCATGAAGGCCGGCGACGACGCCTACGTTGAAGCCGACATCCGCGCCGTGGCGGAGGCCGCCCATCGGGGCGGCGCCATCCTGAAGGTCATCATCGAGACCTGCTTCCTCACCGACGAGGAGAAGGTGAAGGCCTGCCAGCTGGCCGAGAAGGCCGGCGCGGACTTCGTGAAGACCTCCACCGGCTACGGCACCCACGGCGCCACCCCCGAGGACGTGGCGCTGATGCGCTCCGCCGTGTCCGACAGGGTGAAGGTGAAGGCTGCCGGTGGCATGCGCAATCTGGACGCCATCCTGGCCGTGCGCGCGGCCGGAGCTGACCGCTGCGGCGTCAGCGCCACGGAGGCCATCATGAAGGAAGCCGAGGAGAGGCTCGGCGCCGAATAACCAATCGACCGGAACGACAAGGCCCGCCCCGTCATCAATCGACGGGGCGGGCGTTTTATATGAACACCCCTGCCGGGCCTTCGCCGGGCAGCGCGGGGTGATTGGCGGGAGGCCGGCCCGCGGGGGCCGGCGTCGGTCAGGTGGACCGGGTCATGGCGCAGCCGCAGCGCGGGCAGCTGGTGGCGTTGCCCAGGCAGGTGGTGCCGCAGGAGGAGCAGGTGCTGGTGGCGCAGCTGGCTCCGAGGTTGTTCGTGCAGCCGCAGCCGGTGTTGCAGCCCGTATTGCAGCCGCATGAGCGGGTCGCCGCCGCCACGGTGTTGTTGTCCGGGCAGGCGGACTGGGGGAACAGGGGCAGGCTGAAGAACTCGTCGCACACGTTCTCCGCGAATTCCTCGCAGGGCGGCACGGAGCAGAACCCGTAGGTGGGGATCATCAGCTCCACCTCGGCGATGACCTTCAGCACCACCGTGACGCAGATGGTGATGCGGAACTGGCCGTCGCCCAGGTAGGTGCCGGACACGCAGATGGCGCTGACCATGCTCTCCAGAGTGAAGGGCACGATGGACTCGTCCGGAATAGCCAGCAGCACGTCGCGGTTCACGGAGAGATTGGCCCGGCCCATCCATTCCTGGCAGTTCTGGTCGGTAAAGAGCACGTCGATGGGCACGCTCACGGTGCCCTTGACCCGGGCAAACTGGGGCCGGTCGCACAGGCGGTCCACCGTCAGGTTGGTGATGGTGCCGCAGGTGGTGGAGGAGCGGCAGCTCTCGAAGGTCCAGGTGCCGGCGGGCGTGGGCAGGTTGGCGCAGTTTTCCGCGTTTTCCACGGCTTCGTTATAAGTAATAGGGCTGCCGCAGGTCCGGCAGGAGCAGGTGCAGCTGCAGCCGTTGCAGGAGCAGTTACAGGGGCGGGTGGCGCTGGGGCCGCAGCCGTCCGGCAGCACGGGCACGATGCCGGACACCGTGATGACCTGATTGCTCAGCTGCTCCTGCTGCAGGCAGCTGTCGTAGACGTTTTTCACATGCACGCACACGCGCTGGTTGAGGCCCTCCAGCGGGTTCCCGGTGATGCAGCCGGGGCTCATGGCGGCGTTGGCGTTCTTGTAGCTATAGAACGACATGTTCATTCCCCCTTCGCGTTTTCCCGTGGCTCATCGGCCACACTGCATACTATGACCCGGCGGGGGAAGTGTGCGGGAGAAAAAAGGAGCGCGGCGATATACGCTGCGCTTGGGGGGAGTGAGAGAAGAGAGAAGAGTGAATAGAGAAAAGAGAAGAGATTTTATTTTGGGGGTCAGGCGAGGCGCGGGAGCGCCAGTTGGATCACGGCGGCGGAGCGGTCGTCGGGATGGGTGGAGTGGGCGCGGGCGGCGGCGCACAGGGCCCGGGCCATGTCGGCGGGCGGCTGATGGGCGGCGGAGAGGGCCGCCTCGGCCAGCCAGGCGGCGTCCTCCTCCCGCAGGTCGTCCGCCACGCCGTCGGAATAGAGCACCAGCGTATCCCCCGGGCGAAGGGTCAGGCGCCGCTGGCCGGGGGTCACGCTGTCCAGAATGCCGATGGGCAGCCGGCCGCCCTCGATGCGCTTCGCCTCTCCGCCCGTAATCAGTAGGGATGAGCACGCGCCCAGCTTGCTCAGGCAGGCCTCGCCGGTGTTCAGGTCGATCACGCACAGGTCCACCGTGGCGAACAGCTCGCCGCCCGCGCGGGTTTGAAGCAGCGCGTTCACGCTCTCCAGCGCGTCGGCGCTGTCATAGCCCGCCTCCAGAAAGGTCCTCAGCAGCTCCACGGTCCTGCGGCTCTCGTCTGCCGCCCTCGGGCCGCTGCCCATGCCGTCGGACAGCACGGCCATGAGCCGCCCGTCCGGCAGCGCTCCCACGTAGACCGCGTCGCCGCAGGGGGCGTCCGGCCCGGCGGGCAGTCGGGCGTAGCCCGCCCGGGCGGTGAAGGAAGGCGCGGCGGTGAACAGGCACTCGCCGGGCAGGGCGCGGGGAAACAGACGCACCCCCAGCGCCTCGGAGAGGGCTGCCCCGGCCCGTGTCGCATCGGCCTTGCGCCATTCGCCATGGGCTGGGGCGGCCCAGACCCGGATCGTTCCCGCCGTTGAGACGACGACCTGCTTCGCCGGGCAGCCTGCCCTGTCCAGCGCGGCGGCGGCAATCCGGGCCAGCTCGGGGTCCAGGGCGGGCGGGGCGAGCAGCTCCTTGCCCGCCATGTCCAGCGCCTTGGCGGCGCAGGCCGCCTGCCGGGCGGCGACGGAGCGCAGGCTCTCCCGCTGGCGGCGCAGGCGCTGATCCCGGGCCAGGGTGGCCAGCATGGGCTGCAGCCGCCGATCCATCTGGGCGGAGCGGCGGCAGTGGCGCACCAGCTCCGGCGGCCGCTCACCCACGGGCGGCGCGTCGCCCCGGCAGACCGCCTCGCTCAGCAGCCGGCACATGAGCCGCCCCGCTTCGGGATGATCGCCCTGCCAGCAGCGCGCGTAGTCGGCGCAGCCCGCGCAGAGGGCCTCCCTCATCCGGTTGACCAGCGCGGCCTCGTCCGGCGCGGGTTCCTCGTCCGTCCAGCATCGGGCGGCGGCGTCGAAGGCTTGCTGCAGCCGGCCGAGCCGCTCCCCGGCGTCCCGCCGAAGGCACAGGGCCAGCCGGGCCGGGTCGAGCTCCGGGCTTTGCGATTCCATGAGCCGCCCGATCCGGCGCAGCCATTTGCGGGGGATGGCGCAGTACAGCCCGCCGCCCGCCAGCAGCGGGATCAGGCCCACGCCGCCCAGGGCGAAGCCCAACCCGTCGGTCACGGCCAGCGCGTTGCCCAGGGCCAGGGCCAGGGCGGCGGCGGGCCGGGGCAGGGAACGGGCGCATCCGGCCAGCAGTCCGCACAGGCCCAGTGCGGAGCCCGCCGGGGCCACGCCGGAGCCCAGCGCCAGCGCCGCCCCGCAGGCGATGCCCCCCGCCGCCCCCGCTCCCGGCCCCCGGGAGGCCGCCAGCAGCGTGAAGAGCACCGCCGCCGTCTCGGCCAGCTGTTGGCCGCCATAGGGAAAGCCGCCCAGCCCGGTGATGAGCGTCACCGCCAGAATGGCGCAGGAGAGCTGCTCGTCCGGCAGCAGGCGGCGGCGCCTGGGGGAAATGGACAGCGCGCCGGACAGGGCGGGGGCCAGCAGAGCGGCCAGGCAGGCGGAGAGCGCCGCGGCCATGAGGTTGAAGCGCAGGCCGTGGGACAGGATCAATCCGGGCAGCAGCACCGCCGCGCAGGCGGTCAGGCCGGTGAGCCCGTCCCGCAGGGCGTTAAGGCGCGGCCCCGCCACCCGGCGGGCGACGCCCTCGGCCACCGCCGCCACGGCGCATCCGGCCAGGGCGGCCAGCGCCTGGGTGGGCCAGCCCGCCAGCAGGCCGAACACCCCGCAGCCCGCGCTCATGGCGATCTGCGCAGCGGAAAGCTTCGTCGCCATGCCGCCGGTGCCCCGCCAGGTGCCGGCCCCGCCGGCCATGGCAAGAATCTCGTCCGTCACTTCGTCCACCCGGGCGAGCAGCTTCGCGTCCGGATGGCGGCCCAGCGGCGGGGCCCGGGCAGCCTGAGCCGGAGAGCGGCCCGCCGCTTTGCCGTCCTTTTCCCTTCGGTTCCCATCATGCGCCAATCACTTCGCTTCCGATATTTCCTCCGGCCATTATAACCGGCGGAAGCGGGGCGGGACTGTCGCTGCGGCGTGAAAACCTTGTCGGATGATGGCGCTAAGGCGCGGGCTCCGGCATGGCCTCGCGGCCCAGCAAGGTGTTGTCCTGGCGGCGGTTCTGCAGCGCCTCGATGGGGCTGGGCCTCCGCTCGAAGCGGTAGTCCGTGCCGTAGCGCGCGGCGTAGCGGGCCACCGCCTGATGGGAGGGCAGGCTTCGCCCGTCGCCGCAGAAGGCCCGCTGCCAGGAGAAATAGCGGCTGTCCCCGGGCAGCTGGCCGGCGGGCACCAGGCTGTCCTCCAGCATGGTCAGCGTCACCTGACGGGGCATCAGCGCGCGAACGAAGGCGGAGGTGTCGCCGAAGAGGAAGGGCGGCGGAAAGGGCTCGCCGATCTGCGCCGCGCCTTCCGGCAGCAGGGCAGCCATGGACGCCGCGTCCGCCAGCGTTTCGTCCAGATGCGCCGACCAGAGGGCCCGCAGATCCGGGTCCGTCTCCATGGCGCGGAGCGAGTGATAGGCGTAGGCCAGCGCTCGGGCCCGCAGCAGCAAACTTTCCACGGGCGTCCGGCGGGGATCCCACAGCGATTCGTACTGGGCGGCGTGCTGCTCCTCGATGAGCGCCATTTCGGCGAACAGCCCCCGGGCCAGCGGATGAGCCGCCTCGGCGGCGCGGGCGGCGTAGGCGGAGGCCATCTGCCGCTGCAGTGGGGCCATCAGCGCCAGAGCCAGCGCGGCCCCCTGAGGCGCGGCGTCGAAATCCAGCGGCTGAAAGGCCGAGTCCAGGGGATGCCGGTGGGCCGCCACGCAGGGTCGGCCCGGGGTGATCTCCAGGCGGCCGCCCGTGACGGATTCCGCCGGGCGCTCCTGCTCCGCGTCCAGCAGGTTTGAAAAGCGGTAGAGCTGGTCGGTTTCCTCTAGCAGCGAAAATTCCAGCGCCGGGCGCAGGCGCTTCGCCCCGGGCAGCCGGGCCAGCGCCGCCGTGAGATCGGCCTCCAGCTGCTCCAGGCGCACCGCCTCCTCCACCGGCGGACAGGGCGGCAGCCGGGCGCCGAGTACCAGCG
>CADARO010000003.1 GCA_902790345.1 uncultured Eubacteriales bacterium
GGCTCGGGCAGCTCCAGCGCCGGCAGATCCTCCAGCGACTCGATGCCGAAGTGGCTCAGAAACGCCTCCGTGGTGCCGTACAGGATGGGGCGGCCCAGGGACTCGCGGCGGCCCACCTCCTCGATGAGGCCCTTGTTCATCAGCGAGGTCACGGAATAGTCGCACTTGACGCCCCGCACGGCCTCGATCTCCGTCTTGGTGATGGGCTGGCGGTAGGCGATGATGGACAGCGTCTCCATGGCCGCCTGGGTGAGGGACTGCTTCTGCACCGGCTGCAGCAGCCGCTCGATGTAGGGCGCGTAGTCCGGCCGGGTGGCCAGCTGCACGCTCATGCCGAAGCGGTTCAGCCGCAGGCCCCGGGCCTCCCGGTCATACTCGTCCCGCATGGCGTCCAGCACCGGGCTCAGCTCCGACACGGTCATGTCCAGGGCGTGAGCCAGCTCCGACACGTTGACCGGCTCCCCGGCCACAAAGAGGATGGCCTCGATGGCGCACGGGAGTTTCTTTGCATCCATGTCTCAATATCCTTCCGCCGGTCACATGGGCGGCTGCTGCCCGCCCACCAGATCGACAAACTTCGTGTATTCCGCCTGCCAGCCCAGCTCCACCGTGCCCAGGGGGCCGTTTCTCTGCTTGGCGATGATGAGCTCGGCGATGTTTTTCTTCTCCGTCTCCGGGTTGTAATAGGACTCCCGGTGCAGGAACATGACCACGTCCGCGTCCTGCTCGATGGCGCCGGAATCGCGGATGTCGGAGAGCACGGGCCGATGGTCGCTGCGGCCGGTGTTGGCGCGGGAGAGCTGCTGCAGCACCAGCACGGGCACCTTCAGCTCCTGAGCCAGGGCCTTCAGCGCCCGGGAGATGGAGCTGACCTCCTCCTGGCGGCTGTTGTTTCGGCCGGTGGCGCTCATGAGGCTCAGGTAGTCGATGAGGATCAGGTCCAGCCCATGCTCCATCTGCAGCCGGCGCGCCTTGGAGCGCACCTCCGGCACGGAGATGCCGCTGGTGGCGTCGATGTAGATCTGAGAGCGGGAGATGGGCACCATGGCGTCGGTGAGCCGCTCCCAGTCCTCGTTGGCGAGGGTGCCCCGGCGCACGGACTGCATGTCCACCTTGGCCTCGGAGCACAGCATGCGCATCACCAGCTGCTCGGCGGGCATTTCCAGGGAGAACACGGCGCACTTCTTGCCGTAGCGGATGGCGGCGTTCTCGATGATGTTCAGGCCGATGCTGGTCTTGCCCATGGAGGGGCGGGCGGCGATCAGGATGAACTCGCCCGGATGCATGCCGGTGAGCACCCGATCCAGGTCGGGGTACCCCGTGGGCACACCCTCCACCTGACCCCGGTTCTTGGCCAGGGTCTCGATGCGCTCATAGGTCTTCAGCACCACGCTCTGCACGTGCTGCAGCATTTCGCCGCCCTTGCGCATGGTGATGTCGTAGATCTTCTTCTCCGCCTCGGCCAGGATGTCGCTGGTCTCCTCCTCGGCGGCGTAGCTGGCCTGGCTGATGTCCTGCGAGGCGCTGATGAGCCGGCGCAGGGTGGATTTTTCGTCGATGATGCGGATGTAGGCCCCCGCGTTGGCGGTGGTGGGCACGAACTGGCTCAGGGAAATGAGGTAGTCCAGCCCGCCCACGCCCTCCAGGCTGCCACGGCGGGTCAGCTCCTCGTCCAGCGTCACCAGGTCCACCGGCCGGGCGTGGCCGGAGAGGTTCATCATGGCGTCGAAGATCTCGCGGTGCGCCGGATCGTAGAAATCATCCGGCATCAGCGTCTCCTGCGCCAGCATGACGGTCTCCGCCGATTGCAGCATGGCGCCCAGAACGCTTCTCTCGGCCTCCAGATGATGGGGCGGCACGCGGCCGCCGGGCGTAATCTGTTCCATGACGGCCTCGCTCCCTTATTTCTCAGCCGCCACGATGTTCAGCAGCATCCGCGTGGACACGCCCGCGCTGAGCTTCAGGGTCACGGTGGTCTGGCCCACGGTGCGGACCGGCTCGTTCAGCTCGATCTTGCGCTTGTCCAGCTCCACGCCGTGCTGCGCCTTCAGCGCGTCGGCGATCTCCTGGCCGGTGATGGAGCCGTAAAGGCGGCCGCCCTCGCCAGCGCGCACCTTCACGATGACGACCTTGCCCTTGAGCTCCCGGGAGAGCCGCTCCGCCTCGTCGCGCTTCACGTCGGCGCGGTGCTTCTCGGCCTTCTTGGCGCTCTCGATGGAATGGACGGCCTCCGCCGTGGCCTCCACGGCCATCTTGCGGGGCAGCAGGTAGTTGCGGCCAAAGCCGTCGCTGACCTCCACGATCTGATCCTTTTTACCGGTTCCCTGTACGTCCTTCAGCAAAATGACCTTCATCAGTCGTCATCCTCCTTATTTTGATCTTTCATCTTTTTCTTCATGTGGCCGGTTATGATGCCCTGCCGGCCCAGCAGCACCGACGCGATGCCGATCATGGCCACCAGCCGGGGCACGATCCACAGCCCGCCGATGATCAGCGCCACCCGGAAGCCCGGCGACATGCCCGTCTCCCGGAAGCGCCGTCCCAGCGCCGCCGCGCCCGCCACCGCGTAGATCACCAGGCCTCCCGTGAGCACCGCGCTCAGCACGGACTCGGCGCCATCCACCCGCGCCGCGAACAGAATCCCCGCCGTGGCCAGGCACACCAGCACCCCCGCCGTGACCCGGGGCGGCACATGCCACTGGTGCAGCGGCACGTAGTCCAGCTCCTCGCCCCGCCGGGCGCACACATAGCCGGGCAGCGCCGCGGCGATGAGGCCGGTCACCAGGCCGGAGGAGAGCAGCATGGCTGGCAGCCCCAGGCGAAGCGCCTGGCCAGTGGTGTCGAAGATGCCGTGCAGCAACTCCATGGTCTCCGCTTGGCTCAGGCCCTCGGTGAGGATCTGCTGAGCCGTGTCCACGGTCATGAGGGTGCCCGCCCCGGTGAGGGCGAACTGCTGCAGCGTGAGCTGCGCCAGCTGCGGCGACAGGCCGTCGGCCCATTTCGCGAACATGTCCATCGCCACATCCACCAAGCTGCGGCCCAGCGTGGCGTAGAGGATGAGGATCAGCGCCAGCATGGCGCCCAGCTGCGCGCCGATGGCCGCCTTCACGCGGGTGAAAAACAGCGCGCGGGCCCGCATCAGCGCCATGACCACCAGGGCGGGCAGGCCGAAGATCAGCGCGCCGATGGCCGCCGCGCCGCCTCCCAGCAGCGCCGCCAGGGAGCCCAGAGAGACGGCCAGGAAGATCGCCGCGGGCAGCGGACCCGCCCAGGCGAACAGCAGCGGGGCGATGATGGTGCCGGTGACGCACACCATGGACAGCGGCAGGCCGATGAACTGCATGGCGCCCGCCACCACCCCCAGCGCCGACGCGGCGATGACTTTTCCGGGAGAATTGCTCTTCATGGTTTTATTACCTCGTTTGGGTGAAGGAAAGGCCCGCCTCTCTGGCGTCAGTTCCCGCTGATGATGCCGGGATTGCGCATCAGCGGGGCCAGCAGGCTGATGTCGTGGACCAGCGTCTCCAGGGCCTCCCCCTCGATCTGGATGCGCACCGCGCGCACGGCGGCGTGCCCCGTGAGGGTGTTCACCAGGGCGTAGACCAGATTGCGCTCCTGCTGGCTGTTCAGGCGCTGGCACCCGGCGTAGAACGACTGGGAGAAATTCAGCGTGGCCACGCCGTTTTCAACCCGCACCCCCAGCAGATCGTCGATGGACAGCCCGTCCGGCACCACCCGGGAGGTGTCTTCCTCCCAATCACGGGGCTCGTCGAACAGGTGCATCAGCAGCATGCGGGGGGACA
The DNA here is from genome assembly GCA_902790345.1 of uncultured Eubacteriales bacterium. Classification (GTDB taxonomy): domain Bacteria; phylum Bacillota; class Clostridia; order Christensenellales; family Aristaeellaceae; genus Firm-10. Next base: position 3,804 of record CADARO010000003.1, read on the forward strand.
CGGCATCCTCCGGGCTCATGGCCCGGCCCAGGGGCTGCAGGGAGCCGTCCGACGCGGTCATGTAGATGGTTTCCAGCTGCCCGATGGTGCGCTCGAAGATGGCCCGGGGCATGACGCCGTTGTCCAGCGTCACCTCGCCCTCCAGCGAGTTGATCCGGGTCAGCAGGCCGTCGCCCATGTACACCTGGATGCCGTCCAGATCCGGCAGGAAGCCGGTGAGCGTGCAGGTGAGGGAGGCGAACATCTGCCAGGCGCTCAGCTTCGCCCGGTCCAGGATGGCGGACAGGTTGCCGTCGAAGGTAATCCGCGCCACAGCCCGGCCGTCCGTCAGCGTGACCAGCTCGGCCCCGGTGATGAGCGTGGGGTCGGAATCCGGCAGCACCGGCCGCACCGCCGGAAGCAGCGCCTCGTCGTCCGCCAGGGCGGCCAGCAGCGCGCCCAGGGCGTCGCCGTCCTCGATGAGGATCTGCCGCGTCTCCGGCACGATCAGCCGACTGCCCCGGGCCGGATGATACAGCACCGCGTAGCGCCGCACGTCCGAGCCGCCGTCGCCGGCCAGCTCGGATTCGCTGAGGGCCTGGCTCCACTGGGCGGGGACGGAGGCGCTGTTGGCCACGCCCGCGCCGCAGGGCAGCGGCATCAGCGGCAGTGCGCGCCCGGAAATCAGCACGTCGGCGTACTCGATGCCCTCCACGCCGCAGAGGGTGTTCGCGATGGCGGCCCGCATGAAGAACATCTGGCGCGGCGTCTCCACGCTGCGGGCCTCCATGGACAGATCCACCACCGCCGTGTCGCCGGAGCGGCGCACACTCAGCAGGCTGGTTCCCTCCGGAAACGCGCGCCGGGCCTCGGGGGACGCGGGGCCGTTCAGCAGCGCCTCCATGAGGCAGCGGGGCAGCGTCCTCCCCGCCTCCACCATCACCACGGTGGGCTCGGCGATCAGCTCGTGCCCGTCCGTGGAGGGAAAATACAGCGTGGCCGAAACCACCCGGGGGACGATCTCGTCGCCCACGGCGGGGGCGGCCGGCGTATCCTCGGGCATGGGCATGACATAGGCCGCGTCCACCGGGCGCAGCTCGGAGGTCAGCGGCACGCAGCCCGCCAGCAGCAGGCACAGCGTCAGCGACAGAGCCGCCACGCGCTTCATGGTCATCCCTCCTCCCCGGTATTTTTGTGGGCTCGGAGGCGTCAGGCCTCCGGCAGATCCACGGTGAACGTGCTGCCCTTGTTTTCCTCGCTGGTCACGTCCACGTGGCCGCCGTGCAGCATCACGATCTGCTTGACGATGGACAGGCCCAGGCCGGTGCCGCCCGTCTCGCGGGAGCGGGCCTTGTCCACCCGATAGAAACGGTCGAATATGTGCAGCTGATCCTCCTTGGGGATGCCGATGCCTGTGTCGATCACCTTCACAATGGCCCGCTTGTCCTTCTTGGACAGCTCCACCCGCACGCTGCCGCCGCGGCCGGTGTACTTGATGGCGTTGTCCATCAGGTTGTAGAACACCTGGGTCAGGCGGTTCACGTCGCCGTTCACCGTGACCTGCTCCCGCACGGACAGGGTCATCTCGATGCCCCGCTCCCGGGCCAGGGGCTGCAGCCGGCGCATGTTGTCGGAGAGCAGCTCCGCCACGGCCAGGGGCCGGGCGTCCAGAGGCTTCTCGCCGCCGTCGATGGACACCAGCGTCAGCAGGTCGCCGATGACCGAGTTCAGCCGGTCGATCTCCTTGTTGATGTCGGTCAGGAATTCCCGGGTCATGGCCGGATCCATGGGATCCTGATACATCAGCGTCTCGATGAGGATCTTCATGGTGCTCAGGGGGGTCTTCAGCTCGTGGGACGCGTTGGACACGAACTGGTTGCGGGCCTTGTCCAGGCTCTCCAGCCGGTCGCACATGGTGTTGAAGGCGGTGGCCAGCTGGGCGAACTCGTTTTTGCCCCGCACGCTGACCCGGTTGCTGAAATCGCCCCGGGCCATCTCCACGATGCCCTCGTTCAGCTCGGATATGGGCTTGGTGAACAGGCGCGACACAAACAGACTCACCAGCGTGACCGCCACGGTCACCAGCACCAGCCAGGTGAGCATCTGCGTCTGTATGTTCATGAGAGACCGGTAGGCGTCCTCGGAGCGGGTCAGATACACCAGCACGCCCCGCAGCTCGCCCCGGCCGATGGGCGCGGCGTACAGGCTGATCATGTTGCCCGTGAGGGTGCCGGTGAGCAGGGCCGGCCCCTGATCGCCGATGAAGTAATAGCCGTAATCCGCCTTCCCCTCGTTCAGCACCGTGGCCACCTCGCGGCGGCTCATGCGAACGCCGTTCATCTCGGACTGGGAATCCGCCTGCACCACGCCGTAGAGGTCCAGCACCAGCACCCGGCTGTAGTCGTCCGCGTTGGAGGACGCCATGGCGTAGAGCATGTCGCCGTCCCGGGCGGACAGCGGAACCTCCGCCATGTCGGCCAGCGCGCCGGCGGCGTACAGCTCGTCGTTCGCCTTCTGATTAAACAGATATTCGCCTACCAGCCGGATGAGCGTCGCGCTGACGATATAGAACGAGACGCACACGATCAGCAGATAGGCGAGCACGAATTTCCAGCGGATGGAATGGAAGGCCTGCTTAATCCTTGTCAGTGAAATAGTAGCCCACTCCCCACTTTGTGAGAATAAACTCAGGCTGGGCGGGATTGTGTTCAATTTTCTCGCGCAGGCGGCGGATATGCACGTCCACCGTGCGCAAATCGCCCAGATAATCGTACTTCCAGATGGTCTCCAGCAGGCTCTCGCGGCTGAACACCTTGCCGCGGTTGGACACAAACAGCTGCAGGAGATCAAATTCCTTCGCCGTCAGGTTGACCTCGCGATTGTCGATGGAAACGGAGCGGTTGTTCAGGTTGATGGTCATGTTGCGCACCACCAGCACCTGGGAGACCGCCTCCTGCTGCTGCGCGCCCGCGCGCCGGAAGATGGACTTGATGCGCGCCTTGACCTCGAGAATGTTGAACGGCTTGGTCATGTAGTCGTCCGCGCCGTACTCGAAGCCCAGGATCTTGTCCATATCCTCGCCCTTGGCGGTCAGCATGATGATCGGGATGTTGGATTTCTCCCGCACCCGCTGGCACACCTCGATGCCGTCCATCTTGGGCAGCATGACGTCCAGCAGAATCAGGTCAAAATGCCCGGAGGCGAACTTGGCCAAAGCCTCCTCACCGTCGGCGGCGGAGTCGGTCTCATAGCCCTCCTGCTCCAGGCTGTATTTCAGGCCCTTGACAATCAGCGGCTCGTCGTCCACGATCAGGATCTTTCTTGCCACAGTGTCATCCTCCTTGGTCTTGCGCAGATTAATCTACTCTTATTATATCCTTAAAATGTCACAATTTCAACTGCGTTTGAAGAAAATATTTCTGTTTTACGTTGATTTATCCTTTGCTCACGTCAAAGATTGTTAGAGTCTGTTTACCAAACGGCGGCGGAGTAGGGGTCTGGCGTCAATCGGGGTACTCGGCCCTTTCCCCCTGACCCCCTGCTCGCTTCGCTGCGCCTCTCAATTCGGAATAGTCGTCTGCGCTGTCACGCATACTCCTTTCCTCATTGGCCTCGTTCGCCACTGAACGCGCCACTGGCGCGTGGCTCATTCGGCCCCCGCTCACGCGGGGACGGGGGAACGGGGTTTGCAGGGCCGCGCCCTGCACGACTTTTTGAGCACCATTGTACGCAGGATCAAGGGAAAGCGTTTCTTCTGCTACATCTGCCGCCAGACCCACAATTGCGAATTGCGCATTGCTCATTGCGAATTCTCAGTAAACCACCTTCACCGTGCGGATTTTGAACGGCGTGAAGACCAGCGGCGCGCTCGGGTCGAGGGCCTCTTTCTCCTCCTCCAGCATGTCGCAGTCGTAGAGCGCCTTCACCGGATGGGAGAAGGTCAGTCTGGCCCGGCTGTAGCCGCCCGCGGCCTCGTAAAGGCGCAGGATGTAGGCCCGCTGCCTGTCCTCGCAGGGCTTCACCGTCTCGATGATCACATCGGGGCAGTCGACCCGCGCCAGGGACGCGACGGCCCCACCGGTGGCCTCCACGGGCCGATAATTGAATTCATACGCCGGCCGCACCACCGCTTCCGCGCTGAACCCGCCCGCGTGGGGCAGGATGGCGTAGCGGCAGCGATGCGCGCCCTTGTCGCCCTGATCGTCCGGCCGGATGCCGCCCTTGTGCAGGCTCAGGCGCATGCTGCCCTCCTCCACCGACAGGCCGTACTTGCTGTCGTTCAGCAGCGCCACGCCGAAGTTCTGTTCGGACAGATCGGAGTACTTGTGGTTGCAGGTCTCGAACCGCGCCTTCTCCACCGGCGTGCCCCGGTGATTGGAGCGGCGGATGTGGCCGAACTGGATCTCGCTGCGCACGCCGTCGCAGTGAAGCGCCGTGTCGAAGGCGGCCTTGAGGAAGCGGTGCTCCTCCTGCCAGTCCATCACGGTGTCGAAGGTGACCAGCGGCGTCGCGGCGTCGAACACGATGTCCTGGGTGACGGCGCTCTTCTTCGTCAGCTGCCACCGGCAGCGGATTCGCAGCTCCACCGGGCCGTTCGACACCACGTCCCGGGACAGCAGCTTCCCCGCCGGGGCGAACTTGCCCATCAGGTCGGCGTCCACGTCCCAGTTGTCGTAGGAGGCGGGCAGATCCTCGGCCATGAGGAAGGTGTTGAAGGGCAGGCCGCCCACCAGCTCCCGGCCGGTGGCCCGGTCGATGAAGGAACTCATGCCGCCGTTTTCGTCGAAGGTGATCTCGGCGAAGGGGGTGACGATTCGGCTGCCGTCCACCACGAAGGGGGACGGCTCCCCGCAGGGTTGGTCGTCGAGGACGGCCGCGCTGCCGAAGGCGGGGATCGTGAGGCCGCCGACGGCGGTCATGGTCGCGCCGTCCAGGGCGGTGAACACCTGGGCCTTCGCCCCCTTCACGCCGGGACGCGCGCCGGAGAGGTACACGGTGTCCCGCCGGTCGAAGGACAGGGCGCTGAAGAGCGTCAGGCCGCCCTCGCCCGAGAGGGCTTCCTTCGCGAGCGCGTTGGCTTTTTCGATGGCCGCGCCCACGGTCTTATGGGTTTCCTCATGCACCCGGTGGATGCTGGTGCCGGGCAGGATGTCGTGGAACTGGTGCACCAGCAGATCCTCCATCAGGGGCGCGACGGGGGCTTCGTCCGCCTCAGCGCCCTCCCGCACCGCCTTTTCCACCAGCGCCAGCTCCAGGTTGTGCAGCGCGATCTCGCACAGCCGGTTGTTGCGCTTGATGGTGTGCTGGTTGGTAAGGGTGCCCCGGTGCAGCTCCAGGTACAATTCGCCCGCGTAGGTGCTAGGGTTGACGGCAGTCTGCTCCAGCTCCTTCATGAAGCCGGACACGGTGGTGTAGCCGCTCCGGGCGGTGCCCTCCAGGTTTTCCAGCCGCCGCGCCCGCTCCAGCATCTCGAATTCCGGGCCGCCGCCGCCGTCGCCCTTGCCGAAGGAGAACAGCCGCATGGGAGAGACGCGCTTTTCCTTCATGTCGCCGTCGGACGTCAGCTCGGCGTAGGCTTCCGGGCTGGGGCCGATGTGGGTGCGGTTGAAGTGGGTGAACACGCTGGTGCCGTCCAGGCCCTGCCAGTAGAAGGTGGTGAGCGGGAAGGCGTTGGTGTCGTTCCAGGCGATCTTGGTGGTGAGGAAGTAGTCCACGCCGCAGCCCTTCATGATCTGCGGGATGGCGTAGGAATAGCCGAAGGTGTCCGGCAGCCAGAAGCAGTCGGCGGTGTAGCCGAAATACCGCCGCGTGAAGCGCTGGCCCCAGAGGAACTGGCGCACCATGTACTCGCCGCCGGTGAGGTTGCAGTCGCACTCCACCCAAACGCCGCCATTGGGCTCATAGCGGCCCTGGGCCACAGCCTCCTGAATCCGGGCGAACAGCTCCGGATAGTCCCGGCGCAGCCATTCGGAATGGAACGCGGAGGACTGAACGAATTTGTACTCGGGGTACTCCTCCATCAGGTTCAGGGAGTTGGCATAGGTGCGGGCGCACTTCTTCTCCGTCTCAGTGATGGGCCAGAGCCAGGCGGTGTCCATGTGGCTGTGGCCGATGAGCCCGATGTACGGGGCGGTATCGCCGTTCTTCTTCGCCAGCTGCGCCTTCAGGATGGGCGACGCCGCCCGCAGGCCCCGGCGGAATTCCTCCTCCGAACAGGCGTCGGGATCGTAGAACAGGCGGCAGTGGGCCTCATACAGCGCGTTGTCCAGCTCGGCCCGGCGGAAGGAGCCCTCGGGCAGCGCCTTGCGCAGCGACAGCAGCGTGTCCAGGTCGAACAGGAAATCCATGATTTCGTCGTCCCGCAGGCAGATGTGGGCGGGGCCGATGGGATAGGTGTAGTCGGTGCGGCTCTCGTGGGAGAGGGGCTGCGTGCCAGGCACGTTGTGGAAGGCGTAGCACTCCAGGGCGAAGTCGAATACCTCGCCGGCCTTCGCGGCGGGGGTGAAGCGGTTGCACCAGTGGTTGCCGTGGGAGCCCTCCACGAACTTGGCGGCGTAGTTGGAATGGATTCGGCCGTTCACCCACAGGGTGGCCTCGTAGAAGCCGGTGCGCGGCCAGAAGAAAAGGGCCTTGCCCTCCAGCTCCGGCGGCACGGCGTATGAAAAGCGGAACCAGCCGTACACGGCCTCGCCGCCCCAGCGCTCCCCCTGGGAGCCGAAGAGCGCGTCATCGGGAATCTCATGGAGGGGCTGGCGGGTCTCGTAGAGGCCCAGGGGTTCGGCCTGCCCCACGGGGGTGAACAGGCGGTCCTTGAGGGTGTGGAGCAGGCGGTTCAGTTTGGCCAGGGTCTGATTCATGCTCTTGTCTGTCAACATGGGCGCATCTCCTTTATTTCGCGTCGTCATCAGGTCTATTATAAGCGAAGCCGACCCCCAAATCAATTGCCGGGGCGAAAAAAAGCGCCGCGGAAGGCGCGCTTGACGCCCTCCGCGGCGGTTGCCGGATCAGTTCGTGCCCTCCAGGGGCGCGCCGTTCACATACAGGGTGTAGCCGTTGCCGATCACGCAGCCCGCGTCGCCGCTGAATTCGGCGATGTAGGTGTCGGCGGTCAGGCTCCAGGTGCTGGTCTCGTCCAGGCTCACGGACACAGTGCCGACATCCGTGGAGACCACGTCGCCCTTCGCGTTGACGATCTCGCCGGAGATGGCGCCCTCAAAGGCGGAGCCGTCTGTCAGGCTGAGGGTCAGCGACGAATTGTCGCCCACCAGGATGGTGCCGAAGAGCATCTGGGCGCTGGCGTTCAGCTCGGCCACGTTGTCCGCGCCGCTCCAGCCGTCGTCGCACACGGAGAGCAGCACGTCGCTGCCCGCGTTCACCAGCTCCACCTCGCTGAGGGAGATCACGGCGTGGGTGTTGGTCACGTGGAACATGTGCCCGCTGAGGCTGGTCAGCACGCCGCCCGTCATGGCGAAGGAGGAGGTGCCGCTGTCCGCGTCGCCGGACATGGACTGATAGATCATCACACTGTCCAGGAAGGTGGCGTTGCCGTTGGTCTCCGTGTTGTTGGCGGTCAGCTCGCAGTTCTCAAGCGTCACGGCGTTTTGCCCCTCGATGCACACGCCCTCCGACAGGTTCGACACCAGCGCGGCCTCGCTGACGGTCACGTTGGCGGTGGAGTAGATCGCCGGGGAGCCCAGGCCGTTGGTGGTGTAGGAGCCGCCGTAAACCGCCACCTCGCCGCCGCCCCGGTCGGTGCGGATGGCCGCGGAGGAGCGGCCGCCGGTGGTCACGGTGAGGTTCTCCGCCACGGTCCAGCCGCCGCCGGTGGTCATGATGCCGCCGGAGCCGTCGCCGGTGGTGGTGATGGCAGTGTCCGAGATGAGCACGGTGGTGCCGTCGCCCACCGCGCCGTTCTGCCCGCCATTACCGCCGTAGCAGAACACGCCGTTGGCGCCGTCCGCGTCGGAGGTGATGGTGCCGCCGGTGATGATGGTGGTGCCGCCGCCTATGGCCAGCAGCGCGGCGTTCAGGCCGTAGAAGCTGCAGCTGTCGCCGCCGTCGGAATCGCCGGTCTTGGCGACGGTGGGATTCGCGAGCGTCACGGCCCCATCCGTGTTCACGATCAGCGCGCTCTCGTCGGCGGTGTCGGAGGCGTAGGTTTCATCGGCCCACTCGCCCGCCTCGGTGATCTCCGTGGCGGCGGCGTAGTCGATATCCGCGCTGCCCCCCGGGCCGCCGCCGGGCATGCCGGGGCCGCCGCCGGAGCCGCCGGAAGGGGGCGTGCCCATGGGGCCGGAGGGCGGGTCGCCGGGCGGGTTGCCGCCGGGGGCTTCGGCCAGGGCCAGGGTCGAGGTGAGCAGCAGCAGGGCCGCAATGAGCAAAGCGAGGACGCGTTTCATTGTGAATACCTCCTTCAAACGCCGTTCCGGCGGTCGCCGGCGCTTCGTCCGGCTTCGATGCTCCCATGTTATCAGCCGTACCATAAATGAACCTTTGATGAATGTACTATTTCGCCTCCCGGCCGGTTTTTCCTTCCGTGAAATGAAAAAAGCAGGCGCTTTCGCGTCTGCCAGAGGATTGATCTTTTCTCTACCACGCCTCGCCCGCGTAGACATACGTCCCCGTGGGCGCGGTTCCCACGGCCTCCTCCCAGAGCATTTGCAGCGCCTCGTCCAGATCCACGTCCGAAAAGAGCTGGGGATTAGCGGTTTTGGCCATAGCCAGCAGCGCCAGCGTCCGCAGAGGGGGGGCCTCCAGCGCTTCCTCGGAAATCAGCAGCACCCGGTCGGCGCGCACCGCGTCGATGCCGCTCCAGCCCTCCCGGGCCATCAGCCCATCCCGGATCGCCTTCGCCGCGCCGGTGGACGCCGCTCCGCCGCCCAGCACGTCGCCTCTGACCACCTTCACGATCAGGCCCGGGTTCTTGCGCGCCACCCAGCCGTCGTCCACCCTCAGGTTTTCCGCCAGCAGCCGGGCGGACGCGTCGTAGCAGCCCGCCTCCAGGATCATGGCGTGCTCCGGCGAGGTCCTGTACACCGTCACATGGTCGTCGGCCGTCTCCCAGTAGGCCGTGGCCCGCTGACACTCGAACAGCGTGCCCAGCCTGTCCTGGAGCAGCACGGTATAATACGTCATGGCGGAATCCGCTTCCTCCGCGTCCTCGGAGACTCCCATGCGGTCGGCCTCCGGCGCGGCCACGGTCTGCTCCGCCGTCTCATCGGCATTCTCGTCGGTCTGCGCCGCGCTGAGCTCCGCCGCGTCCTCCGGCCGGGGCGCGCCGTCGCCCTCTCCCGGGGCGTGCAGCAGCCGGTCCGTGCCCGCGGTGATCTCCGCCGCCGCGTTCTCGTCGTATTCCCGGCGGGAGGCCTCCGGGTTCTCCCGGGTGCCGCTCCCCGGCTCGCCCTCGGGCCGGTCGTCGCTCTCCTGAACCGCCTCGCGATTCTCGCCCGGGGCGTCTCCCCGGTCGGAGGCCGCGCCGCCCGCCCTGTCGCCATCGATGATCCGCGCCCGGCAGCCGCCCAGCGGCACCGCCAGGCACAGGGCCAGGGCCAGCGCCGCCATCGTCCTCCCTCTCATACCAGCAAACACTCCTTGTATCTCAGCCGCAGCCGCTGCCGCCGGGTGGCCCGGGCGGTCAGCGTTCGCTCGGTCTCCTCCAGCAGGGAGAGCGCCTGGGCCCGACCCGCCTCGTCCATGGCGTGGTCGCTGTAGAACGCCTCCTCAAAGAGGGCCGCGCAGGCCTCAAACCGCGCCGCGTATTCCGGGGACATCCGCTCGGACAGGCGCGCCGTCCATTCCACATAGGGCAGGTTGCCCGCCCCGCAGTCCATGGCGTCCAGCCAGGCGACCGCGTGGCTGAAGATCGCCCGGATCGCCTCGGCCACGTCCGCCGACTGAAACGCCCGGCGCGCCGCCAGCGCCTGCCTGCGCCGGGCCGCCAGGGCCATGAAGGGCGTCAGCGGCAGGAACACCGCCAGCCCCGTCAGCAGCAGCAGCAGCGCGATCCTCACATAGTCGATCCAGCGGGGCATGGCGATCTGCGTCTCCTCCACGCTCACCAGCCGGAACGTCCGCCCGGGCCGGGCCCCGCCCTCGCCCTCGCGCAGCGACTGGGTGAACACGTGCCGCGTCTCCATTTCCTCCGGCGGGATCTCCCGCGCCTCCCCCGAAAGGGAGCCCACGGCCTGGCTCAGCCAGTCCCGGGCCCGCTCGGAGGCCGCCTCCGTGGCCGCGTCCACGCCGGGCCAGAGGACAGCCACCGCCAGAGAAACAGCCACCAGCGCCGCCGCGTAGGCCCCGGCCGCCCTCAGGGAGACTGGCCGCGTCATGGCCAGCAGCCCCAGAAGGCCGAAGGCCGCCACATTGGCCGCCGGCGGCAGGGAAAGGCCGAAATACGCCTGGCCCCCCGCCAGAAGCAGCGCCGTCAGAAGGGGAAGAAGCCGCGATTTGCTCATCGCCAGCAGCGCGGCGTATCCGGCGAAGCCCGCGCCCAGCAGCGCCGCCGCCAGGGCGGGGCTGCCGCCCGCCGCCACGGGCAGGCGCTGATAGGCGTAGGCGTTGGCCGCCTCGCTGGCGTCGAACAGGGCGTTGACCAGCGCCGCCAGGCCGGACCGGGCCGAGGGAATCAGCGCCGTCAGCAGGCCCGCCGCCCCCATGACCGCCCCGCAGGCCGCCAGGGCCCGCCGCCTCGCTCCGCTCACGCCGATTCTCCTTCCCGCGCCGCGTCAACCCGCAGCCGGACGACCTCCGCCGCGCCGGTGGCCCCCGCGTCGGGCGCGTCCGCCGGCAGCAGCAGCGTCACGCTGTCCACCGGCAGGGGCGACACATCCGCGTCACCTCGGGGACTGAACAGCAGCGTCCGCCCGGGCCGCACGTAGGGATACGCGTCTGCGAACCGCCACGCCACGCCCGCGCCGGAGGGAGCGGACGCGGCTCTCAGCGCCTCCGCCCGCATTTTTTCCCAATCCGCCAGGTTCTTCACCTCGAGCCAGCGCAGTTCCTCCGAATCGTGGTCATACCAGCAGGCGCTGTGGGCGATCCCCGCCTCAGCCAGCTCCCCGGACAGCGTGAGAAACCCCGCCGCCGCCGCGTCCATGGCCCGGGGCGAGCAGTCGGCGCGCGCGGTTTCCAGCATAAGGAAGAGCCCGCTTCCGACGGAGGTGCGGGCCTCGCGGATCAGCGTCCTGTCCAGCTTGGCGGACAGCTTCCAGTGAATGAGCCGCACCGGATCCCCGGGCACGTAGTCGCGGATGTCCGCGTCCGGCTCGGCGCCGCGCGGGCCGCCGCCGGCGCTCTCCCCCTGTCCCGCGTCGAAGGCCGGCGCGTCCGGCTCCTCCGCCCGTGGGGGCGTCACCAGCGCCGAGGCCCTGTCCAGCATGGCGACGGGAAAACGCCCCAGGCCGAACCAGTCTCCCACCGCCGCCCGGGTCACCGTCGCCCGGAGCTGGCCGCATGTCGCCGCCGTCAGCGGCAGGGTAAACTCCGAGCCGGCCGCGCGAAGGGCTTCGGTTCGCGCCTCGCCGGTCAGCGGGTTTTCGATGGCCAGATCGCAGAACACCGCGCAGCCGGGCAGCAGCCGCGAGCCCACCACGCGGCAGCGCAGGAGAGCCGTCTCGCCCTTTTCGATGGCGGCAGGCATGGCCAGGGCGCAACCCGTCCGCCGGGCCGACAACGCGGCGCAGACCAGCGACAGCGTCGGCAACAACACGGAAGCGGCCAGCAGCGCCCGGGTGCCGGCGTTGTTCTCAAAGAAATACAGGGCGGCCGCCGCCAGCAGCCACGCCGCCCAGCCAAGTCGATTGCGTCTCACAGGCTCCTCCCCCGATCCGGCGTGGGAACCGCCGCCAGCACATCCTCCAGCGCCCGCGCCGCCGTGAGGTCAGCCGTGCCGCGCCGGGCGAGCACCACCCGGTGATCGCACACGTCGTGGAACACCGCCCGCACGTCCGCGCCGGTGACGTAGTCCCGGCCTTCGAAGTACGCCCGGGCCTTGGCCATGCGGTCCAGGAACAGCGCGCCCCGGGGGCTGATGCCCGCCTCCAGGGCCTCGTGATCCCGGGAGGCCATGGTGAGGCGGGTGATGTAGTCCAGCACGGCGTCCCGGGCGGTGACGCTTCGCGCCTCCCGCTGCATGGCCACAAACGCCTCCCGGGTCAGCACGGGCTCCACCCGGTCCAGGGGATTGTCCTTCTGCCTGTCCCGCAGCATGGCCATCTGCGCCTCGTAGTCCGGATAGCCCAGGGACAGTCGGGCCAGGAAGCGATCCATCTGGGCGTAGGGCAGCGGGGAGGTGCCCGCCGCGCCCACGCTGTTCTGGGTGGCGATCACGAAAAAGGGATTCTCCAGCGGATGGGTCTGCCCGTCCACCGTCACCTGCCGCTCCTCCATGGCCTCCAGCAGCGCGGACTGGGTTCGGCTGGAGGCCCGGTTGATCTCGTCGCCCAGCACCAGGTTGACCCCGTTCAGGGCGCCGGGCCGGTAGGCCAGGCTCCCCGTCTCCCTGTCGTACACGGAGAAGCCCACCAGGTCGGAGGGCAGCACGTCCGGCGTGAACTGAACGCGCCGGCGGGTCAGGCCCACGGCCCGGCTGAGGGCCACCGCCAGGGTGGTCTTGCCCACGCCGGGCAGGTCGTCCAGCAGCACGTGGCCCTCCGCCAGCATGGCCATGAGGACCTTTCCGATGGTCTCGCGCTTGCCCGCGATGGCCTTTTCAATTTCCGATAGGACGTTTTCCAGTTCCCGGCGCATGGCAGTCTCCCCTGTTCTCAAACCGCCGGAAGCCAGTCGGCTTCCGGCGGCGCGTTGTCAATACCAATCAATCCAGCACCTGAGTGATCCGACCCTGAACCTCGGCGTACTCCTCGCCAATCACGTTGCCCAGCTCGCTGGCCAGATACATCCACACCACGTCGCGCACCACGGCGGTGGTCACGCAGCTCTTCTCGTTGGCCTCGGCGGCCGCCTTGATGATGTAGGAGGAATCCATGCCGTTGAAGTTGGCGTTGCTGGTGATCACGGCGTAGGTGGCCTCGGGGTCGAAGGGCTGGCCGTTCACCTCGGTGATGGTCACGCGGCCCAGGGAATTGGCGGTGAACCACTTCTCGTTGTACGCCTCGCCCTTGTCGTATTCCACGGAGAAGTCCAGCGTGTACTTGAGGCCGGACACCTGCATGAAGGAGGCGCAGGCGTCGGCCCACTCCTCGCCGTAGGGCAGGGCCTGGGAAGCGGCCTCCAGCGCCTCGGCCAGCTGCGCGCCGGTCATGTACACCACGGCCACCTTGTTGGGATAGGGCAGCACCTCGGCCAGCTGCTCCGCGCCGAACTTGCCCTCGGGGATGTCGGCGCGCAGGTTGCCGCCGTTCCACAGAGCCACGATGTGATCCGCGTCCGCGTCCACGGCGGTGATGCCCGCGGTCACGTCGTCTTCCTCAAAGTAGGCGTTGATCTCGCCGGACACGGCGAACCAGCGCAGCGCGTCCGTCCAGAAATCGCCCAGATTGGTCTCGCCCATGCGGGCGGCGTCATCCGCGCCGTAAAGCGGGGCACCCGCATAGGCTTCCAGCGTGTCGTCCAGCTCGATCTGGTTGCCGTGGGCGTCCGTGAAGGTCAGGGCCAGGGCGGTGGAGCTCAGCGCCAGGCACAGGGCCAGAGCCAGGCTCAGGATTTTCAGCCAGTTTTTCATGATGATCTTCCTCCTCGATGACGTGTATTTTTGGGGCGGCCGCTCCGGAAAAGCAAAAGGCGCCAACAGCCCTCCTGGGGAGAGCCGATGACACCTTCATGATGCCGTCATTTCCGAAAAGGCTCCGGTTGAAACGGTCCGCTTCTGCGAACATCGCCGACTTCTGCCGACTGGGTTAATCCTATCACAGGGCGGTCGGCGCTGTCAATTTAAGAGTGGGTTACGCGCCCTCACAGGCAGACCTCCTGCCCCAGCCGGGAGGACAGGCGGGCAGCGTCCAGCAGGCGGGACAGGCGCAGCGCCTCCTCCAGGGGCACGAAGTACTCCTCCTCGCCCCGCAGCGCCCGGGCGATATGGGGGTAGATCTCGTACTCGTCGCCGTAGATCTGGCCCGTGATTTTCTCGGTGTACTCGGTGATGGCGGTGTTGCTGCGGTATTCCTTCTCCCCCACCTTCTCGGGCAGATTCGCCTGATAGACGTGGATGGTGTCGCCCTGCACGATGATGGTGCCCCGGTCGCCCTGGATCACCCAGGCGGGATAGGGGCCCGCCGCGATGAGGTACTCCGACACCACGGTCACGCCGTCCTCCGTGTGGCAGATGACCCGCAGGTTGTCCTCGCCGTCATTGGGGTTGATGATCTGGCGCAGGTTTCCGTACACCCGGGTCACGGGAGAGGACACCAGCTGCAGGGGCTGATCCACCAGATGGGGACCCCAGTTGAGCAGGTAGCCGCCACCGAACCGGCGCTCGGTCTGCCAGTCGCGGCGCAGGCCAAAGGTGGTGGCGCTGCGGCGCACCTCGAACACCCGGCCGATGTCGCCCCGGTCGATGATGGCCCGCAGCTGGCGCAGGTCCGCGCCGAAGCGGGCGGGCAGCCAGGGCAGGAGCTTTCGCCCCGTCACCTGCTGGGCGGCGATCATGCGCTCGGCGTCCCGGGCGTTGGTGGCCCAGGGCTTGGTCACCAGCACGTGGGAGCCCGCCATCAGGCTGTCGATGGCCATCTGCGCGTGCTGATATGAGCGGGTGACGATGATGGTGAATTCCGGCTTCACCTCGGCCAGCATTTTATGATAGTCCTCGTAGATGGGGCAGTGGAATCGGGCGGCGGCCTTCTCCTGGGCCTCCGGGTCGATGTCGCACACGGCGACCACCTGGAAGTCGTCCTTATATCTCTCCACCGGGCCGGCGTGCATGGTGCTGCCGTTGCGGCCGTAGCCGATGATGGCGGTGCGGATCATGATGCGTCACTCCTTTTCCCTCAGTTGTAGGCGATGCCGGCGGCCTCCAGCAGGCCTGTCAGCGCCTTATGCGCCTTTTCAAACAGCTCCGGGCCGGTGAAGCCGCGCATGCGCCCGGCCACGGCCAGGTGCGGCTCCAGGGTGAGGAACATGTCCTCGCCGGCGAACACGGGCAGAATCTCTCTCAGCTGCGCGTCGCCCTCCCCGGCGGGCACGATCACCCCGTCCGACCGGCGGGAGTCCTTGATGTGCATGTACACGATGGCATCCCGCAGCCGGGGCAGGCACTCATCGAAGGGCGCTTCCCCCGCCGCCACGAAATTCGACGGGTCGAACACCGCCCGCAGCGCCGGATGGTTCACGCTCTTCACGATGTCCTCGCAGCGGGCGCTCTTCTCGCCGTAGATGCCCGCCTCGTTCTCGTGCATCAGGGTGACGCCGGCATCGGCGGCGATGTCCGCCATCTTGCCAAGCCGGTCCATCACCTCGCCCCGGCGGGCGTCCAGTTCATTTTTGTCCATGTAGAAGGAGAACACGCGCACCCGGGGGCAGCCCATGAGGCGGGCGATCTCCACGGCGCGGCGGGTCTGATCCAGGCAGAGGGCCGCGTCCTCCGCGATGGGAGTCTTGCCCACGGGGGAGCCGATGGAGCTGACCCCCATGCCCCGGGCCTCCAGGGCGGCGCGAATTTCCTTCAGCCGCCCGTCGGACAGCTCCATCACGTTCATGTTGTCCACCGACCGCAGCGACAGAAAGCGCACGTTCAGCTTCTCCATCTCGTCCAGCTGCTCGTTCAGGTTGGGAGAAATTTCATCCGCGAAACAACTCAGCGTATACATTTGAGCTCCTCCTCGTAGCGGCGCATGGTGTTCAGCTCCTCGGCCAGATAGCCGGGGCGGTCCCAGTTGATCCACTCCCCGCTGAGCCAGCCCTCATAGCCCATGCCCATCAGGTCACGCAGCGCCAGTCTGTGGTCGATCACGTTGCCCTCGATGGGCAGGAATTTCAGCCCGCCCACGTAGGTGCCGCCGTGGATGTGCACATGGCGGATGTAGGGCCGCAGCAGGCCGAAGGTCTCCTCCATGTCCGCGTGGGCCGCCAGCAGCGGGTGCATGAGATCCCAGTTCACGCCCACGTGCCGGCCCCGGCAGCGCCGCATCACCCGGGCCACGTGCTCCGGCTCGCACCAGCTGTCGTGGGTCTCGACGCACAGGCACACGTCCGCCTCGCCGATCTCGGCGGAAAGGGCGTCCAGCGCCCCGGCCATCTGGTCGATGGCCTCGCCCCGGGTCTGGCCCTCGTCGATGGGCCCGCCGAACACCCGCATCCGGGGAATGCCCAGGTCCACGCACAGCTCGATGGACCGGCGCGCGGCGTCCAGCGCGGCGCTCAGGCCGCTCCGGCTGGCCAGGCGCACGGAGGTGGCCAGGCAGCAGAGGACAACCGGGCTGTCCGCCATGATCCGGCGCGCCTCCCGCCGCTGATCGGCGGGCATGTCCGGCTCGATGCCATGGCCGTGGCCGCTGTCGATCCGGGGCTCGAAGCCCGCGTAGCCCGTCGCCTTCGCCAGGTCCAGCGCCTCTTTCAGCGTCGCCTCCGGGCAGGAAAAGCTCATGAAGGAATATTTCATAGACCGCCCCTCTTTCTCTCCCGATGTGCCGCCGCCTCGCGCGGCCGCCTTCATTGTAGCACGAACGGGCGGGATATTCAACGGCGTTTTGCCGCCTGAGCCGAATTGGCTTGACAACGCGCCCCGCGGGTGTATAATCAAAGCATCGGAAAAAACACCGCGAGGAGGAATCGCCCATGACCTACATCCCCGCTGAGACCCGCTACGACACCATGGCCTACCGGCGCTGCGGCAAGAGCGGCATCCTGCTGCCCGCCATCTCCCTGGGCTTGTGGCACAACTTCGGCGACATCACGCCCTACGGCGTGCAGCAGTCCATTCTGCGCACCGCCTTCGACAACGGCATCACCCACTTCGACCTGGCCAACAACTACGGCCCGCCCTATGGCGAGGCGGAGCGCAACTTCGGCCGCCACATGCTGCAGGACTGGAAGCCCCATCGCGACGAGCTGATCATCTCCACCAAGGCAGGCTACGACATGTGGAAAGGCCCCTACGGCGACCACGGCAGCCGCAAGTACCTCATCGCCAGCCTGGATCAGAGCCTGAAGCGCATGAACCTGGACTACGTGGACATCTTCTATCACCATCGCCCCGACCCGGACACCCCCATCGAGGAGACCATGGGCGCGCTGGATCAGATCGTTCGCAGCGGCAAGGCGCTGTATGTGGGCATTTCCAACTACAACCCCCAGCAGGCAAAGGAAGCCTTCCGGGTGCTGCGCGAGCTGGGCACCCCCTGCCTCATCCAGCAGAACAGCTACTCCATGTTCAACCGCCGGGTGGAGGAGGGCCTCACCGACACCCTCCGGGAGGAGAAGGTGGGCCTGATCTGCTTCGCACCGCTGCAGGGCGGACTGCTCACCGACCGCTACCTCAACGGCATCCCCGCCGATTCCCGCGCGGGCCACGATCCCCGCTTCCTGAAGCCGGACGCCATCACGGAGGACAAGCTGGTGAAGATCCGCGCGCTGAACGAGCTGGCGAAGAACCGCGGGCAGAAGCTGAGCCAGATGGCGCTGCAGTGGGTGCTGCGGGACGAGGTGGTCACCTCCGCGCTGATCGGCGCCAGCCGGCCCAGCCAGGTCATCGACAACGTGCAGGCCGCCCACGGCCCGGCGTTCATGGCGGACGAGCTGAGCGAGATCGACCGCATCCTGGCCTGACAACGCTCATAAAAAACCATCCCGGCCAATTCCGGTCGGGATGGTTTTTCGTTACAGCGTGTAGCAGCTCTCCGCGAAGAAGGGCCGGTCGCGCACCGTTTCCAGCCGGGCGGCCAGCAGGGCCCGCTCGGCCTCCGTCAGGGGCTGGGCCAGGGCCTCGTCGATGTGCTCCACGGCGAAGCGGAAGTGATCGAAGTTGCCCGGCGGCACCAGGGTGTCCACCCCCAGGGAGAGGGCGTACTTCATGGCCGCCAGCAGCAGCGCCGGCTCCTCGTCCACGTCGATGGGCTTGCACCAGGACTTGGGGTATTTCGAAGCGTAGCGCTCCTCGTCCGTCCAGCTCCGCTCGATCATGGACTTCATGCACAGCAGGCCCACGCCCTTCTCCTTCGCCACCTTCGCCAGCGTGCCGCCCATGCCGTGGGCCATGTTCATGTGCCAGTTGAAGGGGAACAGCACCGTGTCGAAGTCGTAAAGCTCCAGCGCCTTCAGCGCCACGGCCTCGCTGTGGGCCGTGATGCCCAGCTTCCGCGCGACGCCCTTTTCCTTCATGTCCCGCATCAGCTCCATGACGCCGCCGGGACCGAAGGCGATCTCGATGTCCTCCATTTTGGAGAGGGCGTGCATCTGATACACATCGAAGTAGTCCGTGCGTAGCAGGCGGCGGGACTCCTCCATCAGCGCCTCCGCCTCCTTGCGGGTGCGGGCCTCCGTCTTGCAGGCCAGATACACGTTTTTGCGGTAGGGAACCAGCGAATGACCCAGCATCAGCTGGGCGTCGCCGTAGGTGGGGGCCACGTCGAAGTAGTTCACGCCCTGCTCGACGGCCCAGGCCACATACCGGTCGGAGGCCGCCTGACCGTCGCCGGGCATGACCGTCTGGCCGTAGCGCCCCGCCGACACGATGCCGCCATAGGTCACGGCGGAAATCTCATAGCCCGTGTTTCCAAATTTGCGATGCTTCATGCCGCTTCCATCCTTTCTTCTGGTCATGTCCTGATGATGTAACGCCGAATCGTTTCCTCAAAGCGCTGGCTGTAAAACTCAGCGTCCAGCGCGCCGCCGCATTTCACAATGACGCCCGCCGAGGCCGCGTTGCCCGCCTCGCAGGTGATGACCACGTCGCGCACGCCCGCCGCCCGGCACACCTTCACCGCCTCTTGCAGCATAAAGGACGCATAGCCCTTTCGCCGCTCCGTGGGGTGTACGGAATAGCCCACGTGCCCGGCCTCCGTCAGGATGAATTCGCTGAACACCGGGCGTATGTTCACCATGCCGACGACACAACCGTCCGCCTCCCGCAGGCAGAGATACGTGGGCTCCGGCGGGTCGTGGGCCAGGTCAGCGTCAATCTTCTCCAGCCACGCTTCGTAGGTGGATTCCCGAAGGAACCGATCCAGGGAGCCGCTGCCGTGTACCTCTTCGCCGCGCTCGTGGAACGCGCGGATGTAATCCAAGGCCCGCTCTTTGTATTCCATGGCCGGCAGAACCAGCCTCACGCCCTCCATCGGCTCCGCTCCCTTCGCTCACAGCATTGCCCAGTTCTCATAGCAGTGCACCAGCCTGTCCTTCAGGCCGGGCACCCACACCATGCCGTCGTCCTCGCGCACCGCGTCCGCCGGAAAAACCTCCGCCTCGGGCCGCTTTTCGCGAAGCATGGCCATGGCCCGGGTGTGGCGGATGGCCGCCTCCGCCGGGCAGGGCAGAGCCGCGTCGCCGCCGCGGGCCAGGGCGATGGCCGTCTCCAGCTTGTGGTCGCAGCCGCCGGTGCTGCTGACGCCGTAATCCTTCACCGTGCCGTCCCTGAACGCGGCGATCAGCCGGTCGCCGTTCTCGCCCAGTGCGCCGTAGCGCACGACGGCGTTCTCGAATTCGTATTCAAAGGCCGGATTCTGCCAGCCCTCCGGGCCGGTGGCGTGGGAGGCCACAAAGAACATCCGCGCGCCGTTCTCCAGCCGCGCGTCCATCACGATGGTGTCGAACATCTCGATGTCGTTGGCTCGCAGGGTGTCCACCGCCATGTCCTTCACGTCCACGCCCCCATACCCCTGGCCCGTGAGCCAGAGCATGTTCTCGATGTAGTGGGCCGTGGCGTTGGAGGCCACGTTGTCGAAGATGGCCGCGCCGGAAGCGTCCCGCTTCTTGCCGGCCCAGCCCAGGCCCCGCTTGTAGTAGCTGATGGGCCGGGGCCACAGCACGATGCTCCGCATGGCCAGGGGCCGGCCCAACAGCCCCGCGTCCACATCCGCCTTCAGCGCCAGCATGGCCGGATCGTAGCACCACTGAAAGCCGATGGCCAGGGTCTTGCCCGTCTCATCCCGGGCCGCCATCATGCGCTCCACATCCTCCACCGTGGCGGCGGCCGGCTTCTCGCAGAGCACGTGGCTGCCGTGGGTCAGGCAGTAGACCGCCTGATGGGCGTGAAACTGAATCGGCGTGCTGATCACCGCCAGATCGGCGGTGTTCTGCGCATAGAACGCCTCCACCGTGTCGAAAAACCGGACGCCTGTCGCCACCAGCTCGTCGTAAAAGCGGGATGTGGCGGCGTAGGGATCCACCACGCCCGCCAGCGTCGCGCCGCGCTCCGCGCCATGATCCAGCATCTCGCGCACATAGCCCGTGCCGTATCCGCCCACGCCCACCAGCAGCACCGTCAGTTCACTCATTCTCCTCTCTCCTCTCCATGCTATCTGACTCTCTTCTCTCTTCCCTTTTCTCTTTTCTCTCTTCTCAAAAAAGCGAAGCGCCATTGATACTTCGCCCCGCCTCCCCTTTCCCGTTCGCCCCAAATCTGAAAGTCGCGGCCGGCCGATCTTTGCCGGCCGCGACGAGCGACCCCAAAAAGGAATCAAACAAGCTGTACCGAAGGACTTCGAGCGCGCCTTAAGCGCGATGAAGTCCGTGTATAGAAGCGAAGCGCCGGGTCGCGGGCCCTGCCCGCTTAGAATTCGGCGCTGCCGGTGGTGCGGGGGAAGGGCAGGACATCGCGAATGTTCGACACGCCGGTGAGATACATCACCATGCGCTCGAAGCCCATGCCGAAGCCCGCGTGCTTCACGGAGCCGTACTTGCGCAGATCCAGATACCACCAGTAGTCCTTCAGATTCATGCCCAGCTCCTCAATGCGGGCGGACAGCACGTCCAGCCGCTCCTCGCGCTGGCTGCCGCCGCACAGCTCACCCACGCCGGGCACCAGCAGATCCGCCGCCGCCACGGTCTTGCCGTCGTCGTTGGCGCGCATGTAGAAGGCCTTGATCTCCTTCGGATAGTCCGTCACGAACACCGGCCGGCCGAAGACACGCTCGGTCAGATAGCGCTCATGCTCGGTCTGCAGATCGCAGCCCCAATAGGGCTTGTACTCAAACTCATGCCCGCACTCGGACAGGATCTTCACCGCCTCGGTATAGGTCACCCGGCCGAAGTCCGCGTCCCGCACGGCGGTGAGCCGGTCGATCAGGCCCTTTTCCACAAAGCTGTTCAGGAAGGCCAGCTCCTCCGGCGCCTCGGTGAGCACCGCGTCGATGATATACTTGATCATGTCCTCCTGCAGCTGCATGTCCTCCTCCAGCGTGGCGAAGGCGATCTCCGGCTCGATCATCCAGAACTCCGCCGCGTGACGCTGGGTGTTGCTGCGCTCGGCCCGGAAGGTGGGGCCGAAGGTGTACACCTTGCCAAAGGCCAGAGCCAGCGTCTCCGCGTTCAGCTGGCCGGACACCGTGAGGGAGACAGGCTTGCCGAAGAAATCCTGGGTGTAGTCCACCTTGCCGTCCTCCGTGCGGGGCAGATTCTCCAGATCCAGCGTGGTCACCTGGAACATCTCGCCCGCGCCTTCGGCGTCGCTGCCCGTGATCAGCGGGGTGTGCACATACACGAAGCCGCGATCGTGGAAGAAGCGATGAATCGCCTGAGCCGCGATGGAGCGCACGCGATAGGTCGCCTGGAACAGATTCGCCCGGGGCCGCAGATGGGCGATGGTGCGCAGATACTCCAGCGTGTGGCGCTTCTTCTGCAGCGGATAGTCCGCCGGGCTCTCGCCCAGCACCGCCGCCTGCGCCGCCCGCAGCTCGAAGGGCTGCTTCATCTCCGGCGTCATCACCAGCGTGCCGCAGACCTCCAGCGACGCGCCCACGCCGATCTTCTTCACCAGCTCGCGGTAGTCGGAAAGCTCCGACTCGTCCAGAATGATTTGCAGGTTTTTGAAATAGCTTCCGTCGTTCAGCTCGACGAAGGCAAAGGTCTTCGACTCGCGCATGGTGCGCACCCAGCCGCTCACCTTCACGTTTTCCATGTTTTCAGCCGGTTTCGCGGCATAAAGCTCTTTGATCGTATAATCCGCCATCCGAAATCCCTCCAAAAACGATATGATGATTCATTATATCCCGCAAACCTTATTTTGTAAAGCACGGGCTTGTAAAAGCAAGGCGCCCGCGCGGGCTTTTGAAGCGCCGCGCGGGCAAAATTCTCTCTTCGCTTCCACCTTACGGATTCTTCGTGGCGATATTATGCGCCTGCGCCCAACTCTCAACCGGGCTGCCCGCAGGGCATTCGATGGTCACGACGCTGCCAGCGAAGGCCGTGTCGTCAATCTCCACCGGGTTGTCGGTGAGGATGCGCACCAGCGCGGCGCGCTTCAGCCCGGCAAAGGCGCGCTCGCCGATAAACTCCACGCCACCAGGCAATTCGTAAACATAGGCCGACGTGCCGGCGAACGCTTCAGTCTCAACGCGATTCACGAACGGCGGCAGGATCAAAACGGTCCTCTCCGCACCGGCGTCGAGATAGACCACGGCGCAGCCGTTTTCCAAAGCCCAGCTCGCCGCGGCGGAGCCCTCATAGCAGCGCACGACAGGCGCCGACTCAAATACGTTACTGTAAAGCCTGGTGGCCACGCCCAACACAGTGACCTCCGCCAGATTCGTGCATCCGGAAAAGGCGGAGTTGCCGACGAACGAAACGCTGTCGGGTATCGTGATTTCAGTCAGACTCGCGCAGCCCGTGAAGGCATATGCCCCTACAGCACCCACGCCATCTTCCAGAACAACTTCCGACAGGCCCGCACAATTCTCGAAGGCTCTCACATAAACCGTGGAAACACCACCCGGAATGACAATCCGCCGCAGGCTGACGCACTCATTGAAGGTGTTGGCGTAAACCACCGAAATGCCCCGGGAAATCCTGACATCGGCCAGGCTGGAACAATACTCAAACGCAAATCCACCCAAATCGGTCACGCTGTCCGGCATGTCAAGACTGGTGAGATCGCGGCATCCCACGAACGCACCGTCGCCGATTCGGTTCAACGTGTCCGGAAGGCTGATGTCCGCGAGGGTGACGCAACCCGCGAAAGCGGCGTTTCCGATGGATGTGACGCCGGATCCGACGCGAACTTGCTTGACCGCGCTGCCCCAGGGGGCCGCGTTGTCATACAGCCGCGCCTCCTCATCCACCAGGATGAAGTAGTAATCCTGCATGTCTCCCGTGCCCTCAATGGTCAGAAGGCCATTCACATCCAGTGCCCAGATCAGGTTCTGCCCATCGCCTGACGCGCCGCAGAAGCCCGAGTCGAAGACACCTTCCGTCGGGTCAAAGTACCGGATCGGATAACCATTGCTCAAAGCCCAGGCCGCGGCGTCGGATCCTTCGGCGCAGTGAATGATGGGCGTATCAGGATCTGTCCTGACCACATTGTCTCCGAATGCCGTGACCATGCCGAAGAAGAATACGTCCTTCAGGTTATAGCAGTCGAGCGCTTCGGTTCCAATGCTGATGACATCCTTTGGAATAATCAGCTTCGACAGGTTAAAGCAACCTACGAACGCGCGCTCGCCGATGCTCGTGAGGCTATTCGGGAACGACACGCTGGTCATTCCGCCGCAGCTGGCAAAGGCATAAGCTCCCACACGGGCGACGCCCTCGGGAAGCTCGACCTTTCCACCCCGACCCGCCGGCCAGGCAACCAACTCCATGTCTGCCGTGTAAAGCGCCCCGTCCACGGCACGATAAGCGCTGTTTGCGGACGAAACCCCGATGGAGCGGATTTGAGAACAGAATTGGAACGGATTGTAGTCAATCTGGCTGACACTGGCCGGAATGAAGATCTCCCGCAGTGCCCCGCAGCCATAGAATGCTTCGGCGCCCAGGCGCTCCAGGCCCTCCGGCAACTGGACGGCGCTCAGATTCTCGCAACTGGCAAAGGCGCGCTCGCCGATGCTCTTCAGCCCGATGGGCAGCTCGATGTCAGTCAGCGCCTTGCAGCAGTTGAAGGCCTCATCGCCTATGCTGATCAAGGCGTCTGGGATGGAGACGCTTTCCAGGCTCTCGCACCATTCAAAAGCACTCTGCTCAATGACCGCGACGCCCTGGGGAATGACCACCCGCGTGAGGCTGGAACAGTTGCCGAAGGCATAATAGCCGATGGCTTGCAGGTTGTCGGGCAGATCCACGCTGGTCAGGCTTGCACAGCCGCTGAAAGCGGTGTCGCCAATGGAGGTCACGCTGTCAGCTATGTGGGCTTCTGTCATGTTTGCACAGTCGCGGAAGGCCCATCTGCTGATGTTCGTGACGCCCTGATTGACGATAAGGCTCTTGACAGCCTTGTAATCCCACGGCCTTGCGTAGCCCAGAAAATCCTTCATGTCTCCCGTGCCGCTGATCATCAGCACACCCTGCTCGTCCAGCATCCAGGCGACGTTTCTGCCTCCGTTCTCACTGCCGCAGTAACCGCCGTTGTATTCAATCGGATAGCCAATTCTCATGGCCCATTCCGCCACGGCGGAACCTTCGATGCAATGGATGGTGGGGCTGCCGGCAAACACCCAGTCGCCAAAGGTCACGCTGTCTCCCAGTACCACCACGTCCGTAAGAGAAGTGCATTCGCTGAAGGCGTAGTTGCTGACACTGGCGACGCCCGCCTCAATGACGACCTTCCTGAGGCCACTGTCCCAAGGGGCGTCGGTCACGTTCTCGCCGATGAACACAAACTCCCGCATAGCCCCTTCACCCCGAATCGTCAACACCATGTCATCGCTCAGGGACCAGGTCAGATTGCTTTCGCCTTCCTCCGCCCCGCAGACCCCGCTGGAGGCGTAGAGATAGACAACATGATAGCTGTCTGTCAGTTCACGGGCGGCATAGCTGCCCTTATAGCAGTAAACGGTCAGCTCGTCTGTCTGCGGGAAGGGATATCCGCTCAGACTGACAACGCTGTCCGGAATGAAGACCTTTCTCAGGTCATCGCAGTCGTCGAAGGCATACGAACCAATGCTGATCATGCCCTCTGGAAACGTTACCTCCGTGAGAGCGTCGCAATTCACGAAGGCTCCATTGCCAATGGTAATCAAGCCCTCTGGCAGCGTCAGCCGCGTGAGCCCAAAGCAGTTTTGGAAGGCGTTGTCCCCAATGCTGACCACGCCGTCCGGGATGGTGATCTCACTCAGGCTTTCGCAATTAGAGAACGCAGCCTGCTCGATCGTTCCCAGGTTTCGGGACAGCGTGACAGCAGAAAGGCTTGTGCATTCACTGAACGCATAGTATCCAATCGTCAGAACGCTGTCCGGGATCATCACGCTTTCCAGGCTGACGCAATTGGCGAAGACGTTGCTTCCCACAACCTCCAGTCCCTCGTTCAGCATCACATTTTTCAAATTGCGGCACTCGAAGAATGCGGCCTCGTCAATGTGCACCACGTTTCCAGGAATCACAATGGATGTCAGTGCTTCGCAATAAGCGAAGGCGAATTCGCCAATCCACGAAACACTGTCCGGAATGGAAACCTCCCTCAGGCTGACGCATGAGTTAAAGGTTCCAGCACCAATACCCATGACGCCCTCCGCAATGGTTACGCTGGTCAGATCCGGATAAATGGAGAAGCTAACGTTCTCAATGACGTCGCTGCCGGTGATCGTGATGTCCGACAGAGGGCAGGTTTGAAATGATGTCTGGTTGAAACACTGCGCCGCGCAGCTGACACTGGTCAGGTGAGGGCACAGGGCAAAGGCTTCCTCCCCCACGAAGGTCACGCTGTCCGATATTTCCACCTCGGTCAGAAAGGGGCAGTCCAGAAAGGCGTAGGAGCAGATGCCTGTTACGCCGTCTTCAATCACGATCTTGCGCACCGCGTCTTTTGCCAGCGGCGTGTCATCTCCCATCTGTATATCCCCCGTGCCACTGATGGTGAGCACACCCTGATCATTCAGGCTCCATGTAACGTTGCTCCCCTCCGCGCCGCAGGATCCGCTGTTGTAGGCTACCGGATAGTTCTTCTCCTGGGCCCAGGCGGCAGCGGTGGAATTGGGGAAACAGTGAACCACAGGCGTAGAAACCGTCACCGCGGAGGCGTCAAAGGCGGTGTTCATGCCCAGCGCCGTGATATTGGACAGGCCATAGCAGCGGGCAAAGGCGGATGGGCCCACACTGGTCACGCTGGCGGGTATGGTGACGCGCTCCAGACCACATCTCGTGAAGGCGTAACGCGCCACAACGCCCACACCCTCCTCAATGCAGACATTCATCAGGCCACCGCAGTTTTCGAAGGCGTAGGCGTAGACGCCCTCCACGCTCCCCGGAATCACAATGCTGTTCAGGCTGTAGCAGTTTGAAAACGTGCGCTGATAAATCGCCGCGAGATTTTTCGACAGTGTCACATCGGTCAGCATGGAGCAGCGCTGGAAGGCCTGGGCGCCCACAGTGGTCACACTATCCGGAAAAACGACCTTTTCCAACTCAGCACAGTCCGCGAAGGCGCTCTGACCGATTTCGACGACGCCGTAAGGAAGCGAAACCTCCTTCAGAGCGGCGCACCCCGCAAAGGCGCCAACGCCAATCCGCGTCACGCCCTCGCCGATGACAGCCCTGGTGACGCCGTCTCCCCAGGGCGCCGTGTTTACCATGGTTTCAGGTTCGTCGGTGGCCTGCAGAGGATAATCCGACATGTCACCCATGCCTTCGATGGTGAGCACACCTTCGTCGTCCAGCGACCAGGTCAGGTTGTCGCCGTTCGCACCGCAGGAGCCGCTGCTCGCCGCGGTGGCCGCCATCGGCAGAATCGCCGCCAGCAGCGTCAGAATCAGGATCATCCAAAACAGCTTCTTCATCGTCTCATCTCTTCCTCAGTCGCCCGTTCACAGCAAACGTTCATTTTGCCTTTATTGTATCATACATTTACCATATATATTGTTAAAATTTCCATTACAATTCAACAACAAGCACTCAAACGCAAAAAGCGGCGTCTTCCAGCTGGGAAAGCGCCGCGAACGATATGCCTTTTTACCCCTTCTCCCCCTCCGCGAAGAAGTTCACGCCCCACACGCCCAAAAGAATCAGCGCGAAGGCCAGAAGACTCACCGGCGTGAAGGGATCCTTCATAATCACGATGCCGGACAGCACCGACACCACCGTGGACAGGCTGGTGAAGATGGTCGAGCGGGCCACCGGCAACCGCGACAGGGAATAATTCGACAGAAGATACGCCCCCACCGACGCCACCGCGCCCAGATACACGATCGAGACGATGAAATTCGGATGGGAGAGCGCCGCGCCCAGCGCCGCGAACGTGCCGCCCCGATACTGAATCACCGCCAGCGCCGCGAAGAACACAAAGCCCACCGTGAACATCACGTATGTCAGCTCGAAGGGGGTGTAGGTCTTCGTCAGCCGCCGCACCAGGATGGTGTAATACGCCCCGGAAAAATACGCGCCCAGCAGGCACAGGCAGCCCAGCAGCGTGTTCTGCCCGCCGCCTCCGCCCAGCGACACCAGCATCACGCCGGCGATGGTGACCAGAATGGCCACCCACTGCTTCACGTTCGGCCGCTCCCGCAGCAGCACCGCGCCAAGCACCGCCGAAAACACCGGACTCACCGAGGACACCATGCCGGTGAAGGAGGTGGAGGTGTACTTGAGGCCGTAGTTCTCCAGCACGAAGTACAGCGCCGGCTGCAAAAGCCCCAGCAGGATGGGCCCCACAAGGCTCTTGCCCCGCAGATTCAGCTTCAAAACGCCCGTGGCCGTGAGGATGTTCAGGGCGATCAGCGTGACGCTAAACCGGGCGCACAGGAGAATCGCCGGCTCGGCCACCTCCAGCGCCATCTTGGAAAAGAGATAGCTCAGCCCGAAGATCGTGTAGGCGACGCCCGCCGCCAGCATGCCCTTTTTCTCTTCGCTCATACGCCGCCTCTGTTTTTCAGCCGCGCGACGATCTGCCGAAGGGTCCGCCTCGGCTGCCTCGCGGTCTTGAATTTCGCCTCCCGCGCGATCTGCTCCACCGTGGCGATGTCCTCGTCCCGGGTGAAGGAGCGCCAGCGGGTGAACAGGATCAGGCCCATGGCCAGGATGGTCACCGCGCGCATGAGGGTGGTGAACTGCACGGCGTACACGTTCATGCCCAGCATGTAGACCGTGCCGTCGCCGGTGATGGAGCTCACCGCCGTGCCGGTCAACAGGCCCAGGAAGGCGCAGATGTTGCAGCCGATGATGTTGAAGGCAATGCAGGCGGTGGAATTCTCCTCCGGCAGGTTCATATACAGGATGTTGGCGTAGCTCAGGTTCAGGCCCACCGACAGCACGTTCTGCACGAAGCACATGGGCACGAACAGATACGCCCGCTCCGGGGTCATGAAGAAGTAGATGACCTCCGTGGGCACCCAGAACAGGCAGGCGATGCCGAAGGTCTTGATCCAAGAAAAGCGCCTCAGCACCCGGCGCCAGGGGCCGGAGAGCAGCAGCAGGATCACCGTGTACATGGCGGACATCAGGTTGATGAGGGTGTAGCGGAAGTGCATGTGGTTCAGCAGGTGATAGTTCCACAGGCCGTTGTTCAGGTTGGCGATGTAGTTCCAGCAGAACATCATGATCATGCACATGAGGAACTTGCGGTGTTTGAAGGGCACGGTGAAGGCGTCGGTGAGCTTCATCTTCTTCCCGTCGTCGCTGGGCGAGAAGTCCTTGGCCCGCAGCTGCACCATGGTCTCGGTCACCACCAGGGCGAAGGCCAGATAGCGGAAGCCCAGGATCAGCGTGTTCTGATAGGGCGAGCCGGCGATGGCGTCGGTGAGCACGCCGCTGAACAGCAGGATGATGGTGGACATGATGGAGCTGAAAATCTGGCAGAGGGCCAGATAGCGGGTGCGGCGCTCGTTGTCCTTGGGGAAGAACTGATAGAACCACACCGTGATGCCCGGGCTGAAGGGGGCGTACACCGCGTAGGCGAAGAACAGGATCACGGCGAAGCACACCAGCCGCGCCCCGGGATCGATGACGAACTGGGGCATCATCGTGGTGGCCACGATATACATGAAGTAGAAGTAGATCTTCGAGCCGATGAGGATGTACTTTCGGCGCTTTTTGTCGAAGCGCGACAGGAGCTTCGAGGAAAAGATGCTGGTGAGATTGGCGATATAGGGGATGAAGGTGATGATGCCGACGCCGGTGATGGAGATGCCGTACATCGACAGGAAGCCGGTATAGAATATACCGGTGATGAACACGTTGTAGAACGCGGCCAGCAGCGTGCAGGTCAGGTTGATGGTGCGGCCTTTGGCCATGTCGTCCCGGGTGTTGAAAATATCGGTGAAGGAGATTCTGAATGCCTCAACGCGCGTCTTCCACATATCCGGCTCACCTCGCGGCATATTCTCTTATGGCCGCATTGTAGCATACCCGGGGAGGGAGTTCAATATGTGCGCGGAAATTTAGCCTGAGTTCAAAAAACATAACCCGTGTTCGATTCACCCCCAAAACATAACCATTCCCCTCATTGACAGCCCCCCATATTTATGTTAGCATATCACCAACCGAATATTGCAGTTAAAGGATAGAGGCGCAATTGTCATCAGTAGCGCTGACGGAACAGGCTTCGCAGGGCCGTTGTCAGCGCGAAAGGGGCCGTTGCCGAAGAGGGAGAGGCGTGCGACCTCCCGTCTGGGCGAGCGGAGAACATCCGCCCGACTGCCGCATTTGTGGAGCGCTATGTATTAATTGTAAGCCACCCGCCCGCCCTCATCGCCGCGCGGGGGCCCGTTTCAGTTAACACACAGCGAATGCCGAATGCATTTGCTGTTTTTTTGCAATGGGCGGTGCAACAAAAGAAGGAGGATTCACCCCATGAGAACCAATCCCATTTTCCGCGGCGCCGCCACGGCGCTCATCACCCCCCTCACCCAGCAAGGCATCGACTTTCCCGCCTTCGGCCGCCTCATCGACTGGCAGATCGAATCCGGCATAGACGCCCTGGTCATCGCCGGCACCACCGGCGAGGGCTCCACCCTCACCGACGAGGAGCACCGCGCCGCCATCCGCTACGCCGTGGAGCACGCCGCCGGCCGGGTGCCCGTCATCGCCGGCACCGGCTCCAACGACACCGACTACGCCATCTCCCTCTCCCGCTACGCCTGCGAGGCCGGCGCGGACGCCCTGCTGGTGGTCACTCCCTACTACAACAAGGCCACGCAAAAGGGCCTGATCGCCATGTTCACCGCCATCGCCGACGCCGTCACCAAACCCATCATCCTCTACAACGTGCCCTCCCGCACCGGCGTGAACATCGAGCCCGCCACCTACGCGGCCCTGGCCGATCATCCCAACATCGCCGCCATCAAGGAGGCCAACGGCAACATCTCCAAGATCGTGGAGACCGCCGCGCTGGTGGGCGACCGGCTGGACATCTACTCCGGCAACGACGATCAGATCGTGCCCATCCTCTCCATGGGCGGACAGGGCGTCATCTCCGTGCTGTCGAATCTCCTGCCCGGTGAGACCTCCCGGCTGTGCCATCGCTTCTTCGAGGGCGACGTGGCCGGCAGCGCCCGGATGCAGATGGACTACCTGCCCCTCATCAACGCCCTGTTCAGCGAGGTCAACCCCATTCCCGTAAAGGCGGCCATGGCGGCCATGGGCTGGTGCGAAAACTTCCTGCGCCTGCCCCTCACTCCCATGGAGGACGCCCACTGGCAGACGCTGCGCGCCCTCATGGCGGCCCAGGGGCTGCTCTGAGCCGGGAAGGAGGCATACAATGAACATCATCCTCAACGGCGCCGCCGGGCGCATGGGCCGCATCCTCACAGACATGATCGAATCCGAGGCTGAACTGACCCTGGCCGCCCGCGTCGACCGAAGTGCCCAGCCCGACAGCGGCTGCCTCGCCGCCCTGACCGGGTACAGCGGCCCCGCCGACGTACTGATCGACTTCTCAAACCACGCCGCCACCGCCGACGTCATGGCTTACTGCGCCGCGCGACACCTCCCCGCCGTCATCGCCACCACCGGGCAGACCGAGGCGGAGCTGGCCCTGATCCGGGGCGCGGCGGAGACGATCCCCGTATTCCTGTCGGCCAACATGTCCATCGGCGTGGCGCTGCTGGCCGAGCTGGCCAAAAAGGCGGCCGCCGTCTTCCCCGAAGCCGACATCGAGATCATCGAGCGGCATCACAACCAGAAGCTGGACGTGCCCAGCGGCACGGCGCTGCTGCTGGCCCGCCGGGTGAAGGAGGTCCGCCCCGAGGCCGAGTTCGTCATCGGGCGGCACGAAAACGGCAAGCGCGCGCCCCAGGAGATCGGCATTCACTCCCTGCGCTACGGCGGCGAGGTGGGCACCCATGAGATCATCATCGCCGCGGGCAGCGAGACCATCACCCTCAGGCACGAGGCGGAAAATCGCGCCCTGTTCGCCCGGGGTGCCCTGGCCGCCGCCCGATTCCTCCCCGGCCGTGGGCCGGGCCTCTACGACATGCGCCACATCATCGCGCAGGAAGGAGCCTGACATGAACGCACAGGAGCTCATCAACTACATCGCCAGCGCGGAGAAAAAGACCCCCGTGAAGCTGTACGTGAAGGAATCCGCCCCCATCGACTACGGCGACGGCGCGAAGGTGTTCGGAGCGGGAGACAAGATCGTCTTCGGCGACTGGAAGGCGCTCAAGCCCGTCCTGGAGGCCAACGCGGATAAAATCGCGGACATCGTGATCGAAAACGACCGCCGAAACAGCGCCGTGCCCATGCTGGACCTGAAGGACATCGAGGCCCGCATCGAGCCCGGCGCCATCATCCGGGACAACGTGACCATCGGCCGCGGCGCCGTCATCATGATGGGCGCGGTGATCAACATCGGCGCCATCATCGGCGAGGGCACCATGATCGACATGGGCGCCGTGCTGGGCGGCCGGGCCACCGTGGGCAAAAACTGCCACATCGGCGCGGGCGCCGTGCTGGCCGGGGTCATCGAGCCCGCCTCCGCCACCCCGGTGATCGTGGAGGACGGCGTGCTGGTGGGCGCCAACGCGGTGGTCATCGAGGGCGTCCACGTGGGCAAGGGCGCGGTGGTGGCCGCCGGCGCGGTGGTCATCGAGGACGTGCCCGAGGACACCGTGGTGGCCGGCTGCCCCGCCCGGGTCATCAAGAAAAAGGACGAAGGCACCACCCAGAAGACGGCGCTGCAGGCGGCGCTGAGGAAGCTGTAGACAGATAATGGGGAATTGGGAATGGGGAATGGGGAATTTTATTTTGCCCTCAGGCGCGGCTGCGGCCGCGCGACCTCATCCGGCGCTGCGCGCCACCTTCCCCAAAGGGGAAGGCACGGAATAACGCGACAATAGAGAGGAGCCTTCCCCTCTGGGGAAGGTGGCCCGGCGAAGCCGGGTCGGATGAGGTCTCTTCAGACAAACTGAAATTCCTAATTCCCCATTCCCCATTCCCCATTTCCATTGGAGGTTACTATGATAGATCACCTGAACGCCGTGCTGGGCGCGGTTTCCCCCAGCCCCATCCGGGCGTTTTCGCGCATGGCGGCGCAGGCGCCGGGGTGCGTGCGGCTCACGCTGGGCGAGCCGGATTTCGACACGCCCGCGCCGGTTCGCGACGCGGTCACGGACGCGCTGGACGCGGGCGAGACCCACTACATCGAGAACAGCGGCGCGCCGGCGCTGCGGGGGGCCATTGCCGCCTTTGAGCGGGAAAAAAACGGCCTGCCCTACGGCGCGGAGGACGTGATCGTCACCATCGGGGCCACGGAGGCGCTGTTCGTGGCGCTGTTCGGCCTCCTCAATCCCGGCGACGAGGTGATCGTGCCCACGCCGGCCTTCGTGCTGTATGAGCGGATCATCGGGCTGTGCCGGGGCGTCTTCGTGGCCCTGGACACGGAGCCGGACGGCTTTCAGCTGCGGGCGGCCCGGCTGGAGGCGGCCCTGACGCCGCGCACGAAGGCCATCGTGCTCAATTCGCCCAACAACCCCACCGGCTGCGTGTACGATCGGGAGAGCCTGGAAGCCGTGCGGGCCGTGGCGGCAAAGCGCGGCCTGTTCGTCATCTGCGACGATGTGTACCGCCAGCTGTGCTACGAGGCGGATTATCACAGCTTCGCCGAGTATCAGATCCTGCGGGACCGGATCATCGTAATACAGAGCTTCTCCAAGCCCTATGCCATGACCGGCTGGCGGCTGGGCTACCTGCTGGCCGACGGCCCGATTCGGGAGCGGCTGGCGCTGGTCCATCAGTTCATGGTCACCTCCGCCCCCGCCCCCTTCCAGCGGGCCGGCGTGGCTGCGCTGGCGTGCGACCCCGCCCCCATGGTGGCCGAGTACCGGCGGCGGCGGGACTACGCCTTCGCCCGCCTGAACGACATGGGCCTGGAAACGCCCCTGCCCGGCGGCGCGTTCTACCTGTTCCCCTCCGTCGCCCGGTTCGGCATGGATTCGACGACCTTCTGCACGCGCCTTCTGAAGGAGGGCGGCGTGGCGGTGACGCCGGGGGCGGCCTTCGGCGCGGACGGCCGCGTCCGCGTCTCCTACGCCTGCGACATGGACGCGCTGCTGGAGGGTCTGGACCGCATGGCCCGGTTCGTCCGGCGGCTGGAGGGAGGCGACCGCCTGTGACCGACTGGCTGAAGCTGGCCCGGGCCCACGCCGGCGACATGGCCGCCCTGCGCCACGCCTTCCACCGGGAGCCCGAGCTGGGCAATCAGGAGTTCAGAACCGCCGAGAAGATCGAGGCGTGTCTGGGCGGCCTGGGCATCGGGACCCGCCGCCTGCTGGGCACCGCCGTGATCGGCGAACTGCGGGGCGGCCGGCCCGGCCCCCGCGCGGCGCTGAGGGCGGACATGGACGCGCTGCCCCTTCAGGAGGACACCGGCGCGCCCTTCGCCTCGCAGACGCCGGGCGTCATGCACGCCTGCGGCCACGACGTGCACATGGCGGCGGCGCTGGGCGCGGCCATGCTGCTGGCCGGGCGGCGGGAGGCACTGCGGGGCGGCGTGGTGTTTCTCTTCCAGCCGGACGAGGAGGGCAGCGGCGGCGCGGCGCGCATGATGGATGAAGGCGCGCTGGCGGGGGTGAACGCGGTGTTCGGCGCCCACGTGTCGCCGGAGCTGCCCCTGGGGCACGCCGCCGTGCGCTACGGCAAGTTCTACGCCGCGTCGGACACCTTCCGCGTGACCGTCACGGGCCGAAGCGCCCACGGCGCGGAGCGGGAGAAGGGCGTCGACGCGCTGGCCGCCGCCGCGAAAATGGTCACGTCCGCGCTGGCGCTGCCGGAAAGGCTGGGCGAAAAGAGCGTGGTGTCAGTGGGCACGCTGCGGGCCGGCACCGCCGGGAACATCCTGGCCGGGGAGGCCGAGTTTGCCGGCATCATCCGCACGCTGGGGCCCGAAGCCCGCGCGCAGATGCGCTCCCTGTTCACGGAAACCATCGAGGCGGTCTCCCATGAGGCCGGCACGACGGTGGACTGCCGCCTGCGGGCCAGCTACCCGGGGGTGGTGAACGACGACGCCATGACGCGGCTGGTGGAGGACGCCGCCCGGGGCGCGCTGGGCGGCGACTGCGTTCACGTCATCGAACAGCCCACCATGACCACGGAGGATTTCGGCTATTTCCTACGGGAAAGGCCCGGCTCATTCTATCACATCGGCGCGGGGTGCGCCCTGCCGCTGCACAATCCCCGCTTTCTGCCGGAGGACGACGCGGCGGTATACGGCGCGGCGCTGCACGCGGCGGTGATCGAGGCGTTTCTGAATAATTCATGTTCCACAATGTGAGCGGATGTGCTATAATATAGTTGGCAAATCATGATACGGGAGGAATTTCATGAGCACTTTTTTTGAAGAGAACGCCTCGAGGCTGAAGGATTTCGCCCGGATGTCCCAGTCGGTGGGCGCCCGCGCGGACTACGTGCAGGGCGGCGGCGGCAACACCTCCGTGAAGCTGGGGGGCGGCCTGATGGCCATCAAGGCCTCCGGCTACTGCCTGAAGGACATCCGCCCGGACAAGGCCTATGCCGTGCTGGATTACGCCAGCCTTCGCGCCTTCTACAACGACAATGACCCGGCCGCCTTCGAGGACGTGGAGAAGACCGGCTCGGCCAAGGCCAAGGAATACACCAAGGCCATCGAGGGCCTGGATCCCCTGCGCCCCTCCGTGGAGGCGGGCTTCCATTCCCTGCTGGACACCTTCGTGGCCCACAGCCACAGCGTGTACGCCAACATGGCCGCCTGCTCGAAGGAGTGCCTGGCCATCGTGGGCGAGGCACTGAAGGACGCGGACTACACCTGGGGCTTCGTGCCCTACACCGACCCCGGCGCGCGCCTGACCTTCTCCATCCGCGACGAGCTGGCCCGCGTGGAGAAGGAAACCGGCCGCCGCCCCGCGGTCATCTTCATGGAGAATCACGGCCTCATCGCCCATCATGACGAACCGGACGAGTGCCTGCGCATCCACACGGACGTCAACGCCCGCATTGCGGCGGCCTTCGGCGTGGCGGCGGATTCCTTCCCGCCCGTGTCGGTGAAGGAGATCGAGGGCGGCCTGGTGGAGGCCGTGGCGCCCTACCTGAGCCAGCAGATCGCCTCCGGCGATTTCAGCGAGAAGTTCTTCCTGGAGTCGCCCCTGTATCCTGACCAGCTGGTGTTCCTCACCGGCTCCTTCCGCGTGACCGACGCGCTGCCCGCCGAGGGCGAGTGCGCCGCGAATCCCGCCACCGGCCGGGTGCTGTTCAACATGCCCGCCAGCAAGGCGCAGGTCATCGCGGAGACGCTGACCGCCGTGGTGTTCATCTGCCGCCAGATCGAGAAGAGCGGCTACACCCTCTCCACCATGGGCGAGGCCGCCAAGGCCTTCATCGCCAACTGGGAGAGCGAGAAATACCGCAAGTCCCTGGCCGGCAAGAAGAACTGACCCGAAAAGACACACGCGCGCCCGCCCGGCTTCATCCCCGGGCGGGCGCGCGTCGGTTGGCCTGTGAAATGTTAAATGATTCGGAGCGGCGGGCCACCCGATTGACAAGCGGGCGGTTTTGGCGTATAATTTGTGATTGTTCCGGGGATGGAAGCGGGCCGGATTCAGTCGCAGACTGCGGGCCGCCCGGTGATGCGGGCGTGGCGGAATTGGCAGACGCGCCAGATTTAGGTTCTGGTGTCGAAAGGCGTATGAGTTCGAGTCTCTTCGCCCGCACCAAATATGCGGTAGTAGCTCAGTTGGTAGAGCGCCACCTTGCCAAGGTGGAGGTCGCGAGTCCGAGTCTCGTCTACCGCTCCATTATGCGGGTGTAACTCAATGGTAGAGTTCCAGCCTTCCAAGCTGGCTACGTGGGTTCGATTCCCATCACCCGCTCCACAAATGAATATGCGGTAGTAGCTCAGTTGGTAGAGCGCCACCTTGCCAAGGTGGAGGTCGCGAGTCCGAGTCTCGTCTACCGCTCCACATCCGCCCTTAGCTCAGTTGGTAGAGCACCTGACTCTTAATCAGGGTGTCCAGGGTTCGAGTCCCTGAGGGCGGACCAGGTCCCTTGATTAAGGACCACTCATGTTATACTGACCTTGCCAGGGCTCCCCGTTGCAGCGGGGAGCCTTGGTATTATTTTGCGTGTTCGGAAAGATACGCCGCCACGGCGGCTTTGATGATCTCCGATACTGTGCGCCCTTCCTCCTTCGCCTGGCGTTGCAGCGCCTGGCGCATGTCGGCGGGCATTTTGACGGTCTGGACTTGCTGACCCATGAAATCACCTCCGCGCATAATCATACATGACGGTATTACCGTTTGTCAAGGGGGGAAATGGTCGAGGACGAGGAGAAAAACGGCTCAGAATCGAAATCTGAGCACGCGCGCGCACTGGCGGAGGTGCGCCCGCCCCCGAAATGGGGGAAGGGCGGCGAAACTGGCCGCGAATGCCGGTTGGTGTTGGCGCGTCCGCCCGCCCCCTTCCCCCCCGCGAGCTGCCGGAGGCAGCCCCCCCCTTCCCCTTCGCCCTTACGGGCCCGATCGGAAACCGATTGTAGCGGGGGGGCAGGGGGCTCTCCTTCGGGCCCCGTTCCGGGCGGCGCAATAAGCGCCTTGCCGCGTCCGCTTTGCCGGTGTCCCTGCCGGGGCGCCTCCGGCGGTCATTTTGTGACGCCGCCTCGATGCGTGGC
>CADARO010000004.1 GCA_902790345.1 uncultured Eubacteriales bacterium
AGTATTAGAAACAGGGAATGAAGCGCTTCTTTCCTTGTTTCTATTTATATTATAATACAAATTCAGATAAAAGGCAAATGATAGGGAAAGTCAAATGTTTGGCTTTTCAGTATTGAACAAAAAGAAAAGATGGAAGCCGCGCTGAGCTTCCATCTTCATAATCTATGCTATTCTTTGTTTAATTGTGGACTTTCATATTATTCCTCGTTTCTTTCCCAGCACATAGTATCTTTAACCGTTTCTCTCGTCGTCACAGTATCGTATCTTTCAGTGAACTCCCCATCAATGATGCGCACATACCCATCATAATCTTCTCGTTTATAATAGTGTCCCTCTCCAATTACATCTGTCTTCTTATTATAAGTTACTTTTTCATCATCGCGTCCCTCACAATAGTCATAGTTTTTTGCGGATTCTTCTTCATCACAATCATCATAAATATAAATCTCTGAAAAATCAGCGTTCAATTCATACTTAAGGATACCATCCTCATAGATTTCGCGTCCACAGAATGCCCATCCTGGTTCTTCATACCAGTAGTCAAATCTTGCTTCTGGGAATATTCTTGCTAACTCTCTGATAACAGGCGAACAAGGTGACCATGCTGTCAAGAAGGAAAACACCTTTCCATCAAGTTTTGTATCGCAGCTATTCCACTTGGTTCCCCAGTTTTCGATTGACCAATCATACCAGTTGTTCTTTCCATAGAGTTCTATTTCCTTGTCTCCAATGCTCCCACGGTAGATAAAATCAGGCATTGGGATAATTTTGCTGAAATCGAATGGATTATCACTTTCATCTCCAGTTCCATGAACTCTTTCAATAATCCTTTTTAGCAGTTCATCATTAGCAATGATTTCAAGATTTCCATAGCAATAGTTTGGCATATTATATAATCCTTTCTGTCTTTTTCTGCGGTTTACTCCGCAATTCATTTGGTTAGTTATCTGTCTTTTGAATGGTATAGAACCGTATTTGATGTTGACTTCTGATACTATTTCTAATTCATATGTTAATACATTCTCCTTTTGTTTTCTAAAATAATTATAATATAATTCCAGCAGAAAGTCAAAATCTTGATAGGATTGAATATTTGGCTTTTGTATGCTATACTGTCTGTGAGGTGTCAAATATAGATGAATAGAAATAGATGGAAGCTTTTATAATGCTTCCATCTTCGGAATATGTAATTGCACATTGTTGTCCCCAATTAGCCATTTACCACCTTGTCAAACGGGACGACGTTGCCGTCTGTATTCTGGTTTGCTACCATCACTTCCTGTACCAATTCCTGTGTGCCATTCATAGTCACAGGGTCAACCACGAAGCCATCAGCATCGAAGGTGGGCTGTTCGGTGTAATAGGAGAAGTGCTCATCAAACCAAGTCTTCACATACTTGTAAGGCATAGGCTGAATGCGGGACAACTTCTTGACCTTCTCAAACTGGGCTTTCAGTTCCTTGGCGTTGCGGTGCAGAGCGATGAAGGCTTCCATCTGCGCGAAGGTGATGCTCTTCTTGCCTTCCTTCTTTTCTTCCTGCACGATGGTCAGGTTGGGGAAGTCGCGGCGCAGTTTCAGGATGACGCAGTATTCAGGGGAGCCGACCTTGGAGGCTTTCTTGGCAAAGGAAGCGGAAATGGTCAGGGTGTTGTTCAGAGCATTGTAATTGTAACCGTTCATCATGATAATTCCCTTTCTGGTTTTTAGGTCTTCTTCCTTGACCTTCTCATTCATTCAGGTGGGGGTTCCTTCCCTCATCCTGTAATTGTATTATATCAGGGGTAGTGTCCGATAATCAGGACTTATGCTTCCTTCTCCAGGAATACCAGTTCCTTGCGAGGAAGATGTTGCTTGCTGACCATGAGATGTACGTTTCTGTATCGTTGCTTTCCCCCGTCAGGCAATAATCTCCAGCATGTTCATGGAAGCACTCACCAGCATTTTGTTCGGGTTTAGCAGTTCGTCCAGCATGTCCATTTCCATGTAGGCAAGAGCATCAGCTTTGGTCATGGGAGCAGTGATTGTTACGGAGAGGATGGAGAGCAGCGGAATGTTCCTCATCTTGCAGGCGTCAGCAACGGAGAAGTGCAGGGGGCAGAGCGTGCGGTAGGAACGGTCGTTGCCGTTGGGAGCCTTTGCCTTCATGATGATAACCTTCGAATCCTTTTTCACTCTGATTCCTTTCTGATCGGCGGTATTTCTGTCAGCCCCGCCAGGGCTTCTTTTCAGGGTCTTGGTTGCTTTCCTCAACCTGTGTTTTTCAAAGGCAGTGCCCAATAATCGGACCTTACATGCCAACTGCCATAGATTCGGTGTTCTCGGGAATGAGGGCGATGCGTGGAGAGACGACATGGTTGTTTGAATCAAGGAGAGGAATATCGTGGAAGTTGGGGTAATTCCGCAGGAACCACTTGCGCACATACTCATACTGGTTCTTCTGCCCCTTGCCCGCGTCCATCACAGCGTGAAGCTGTTCCAAGCGCTCATCGGCGAAGTCCATGCAGGAGAGAATGGTTTCCATCTGCTTGAAGGTGACGCGGGTGGGGCAGGCCTTGCGGGGAGCGGCTTCCTTAATGACGATGTTAAAGCCCTTCGCGCGGATATCCATCAGCATGTTATATGCCTGAGTGCCGTATGCGCAGGCCTCGGCCGCAAACTTCTTGGTCATGATGATGGTGTTGGTGGTCCAATTGATTTCATAAGCCTTAGTCATATTGTTTTATCCTTTCTGGTTTATTGGGTTTTCCTTCCCTCATCTTCTGGTTATATTATAGCGGGCGGGGTGTCCGATAATTGGGCCTCAGGCCTCGGCTTCCTCGATCTGTTCTTCCGTCTCAGCATGCTCGAACTCTTCCTTGTAGCGCTTCAGGAACCACGTCTTCACGAAGGCATAAGAACCACTCTGAATCTTGGAAAGCGTCTGTACGCGCTTGAACTCGGCGAGCACCACCGTAGCGTTGTCCTCTTCCTTGGCCGTAATGAACTCCTCCATTACCTTGTAGGTCAGGTTGCCGTAGGTCTGCTTGCCCTGCTTCTTGGAGATTTCGCGCGGAATAATCTGGAAGTCAGGCAGGTCCTTGTGGAGCTGAGCGAGCTGAGTGTAGGCCGCGCTGCCAATGGTGCCCGCTTCTTTCAGGAAGCTCTTGGTGACGTCGATGGTGTTCTCGATGTAGTTGATTTCGTAACCGCTGTTCTTCTTCATGGTGATTTCCTTTCTGGTTTTACGGTCTGTCCTTGACCTTCTCTTCTTTGGTTGGGGCCTTATCCCTTCCCTCAACCTCTGTACATATAATACCAGAGACATGGTCCAATAAATGGGACCTTTCATATTGCTTTTCATGATCGATGGCGTTATAATAAAGGGCGGGGAAAAGTGGTTGAAAACCAAAAGATGTATCACATTACCCGATAGTTGTAATATCACGTCTTCAAATCGTATCTCGCTATCCAAAAGTTGAAGGAGGCTGTCCATATGCCGCGCAGTGAGA
Organism: uncultured Eubacteriales bacterium; assembly: GCA_902790345.1. Classification (GTDB taxonomy): domain Bacteria; phylum Bacillota; class Clostridia; order Christensenellales; family Aristaeellaceae; genus Firm-10. Next base: position 3,490 of record CADARO010000004.1, read on the forward strand.
ACCAGAAATTGAAGCTGCTCTATCTGAAACAGTTTTTTGAAGAGAAGACGGATGAAAATCATCCCGCGTCTATGGCGGACATTCGGTCCTATCTGAAAGCGCACGGTGTGGAAGCAGAGCGGAAGAGCATTTATACCGATTTGGACGCCCTTGCGGACTACGGCATGGATGTGCGCGACGACGAGCATGAGCATGGCAAGTCCTATAAACTGCAGGAACGCGAATTTGAGCTGCGCGAAGTGAAGCTGATTATTGACAGTGTCGCGTCATCAAAGTTCTTGTCTGAAAGTGCAAGCGAGACCCTAATTAAAAAGCTTGGAAAGCTTGTCAGCGAACACCAGCGGAAGGAGCTGCGTCGGCAGGTCCGCGTGATGGGCCGCGCGAAGACCATGAACAACAGCACGCTGAATGTTGTTGACCATATCCATGCCGCGATTGCCGCGAACACCACGGTCACGTTCAAGTATTTCCACTACAATCTGAAATTGGAGCGTGAATACAGCCGCAAGGGCAAACCTTATGAAGTAAGCCCTTGGGCACTGCTCTATGATAACGACAACTACTACCTGTATGCTTACATTGACGACGATTTCAGGGTTTTCCGCCTGGACAGGATGACAGCGGTGAATCAGGGCGTCAAAGAACGGCAGGGCCGCGAAGCGTTTGAAAAGCTTGATATGCCCACCTTCTCCAAATCCACCTTTGGCATGTATAACGGCAAGGAAGAGCGCGTGGAGATGGTGTTTCAGAATCGGATGATAGACACGGTAATCGACAAGTTCGGCAAGGATGTGTGGCTAACAAAGGTGGATGACGGGCATTTCAAAGTTACCGTTCCCGTGACCGTCAGCCCGCAGTTCTTCGCATGGGTATTTGGACTAGGGAACTATGTCACCATCAAGGGCCCTGAAAATGTGGTAAAGCAGATGAAGGATATGGTGGGGAAAGTGAGTAAGAGATATGAATAGAATTGCTGTAATTTGAGTATAATGAGCAAAACTTGTGGGAATTCTGCTACTAATAGTAATACTTGTTGTGACTATTATGATATCTCAACAGTGGTTTTTCTGACAATTACAGATTGATGACAAGGCGATGTCTTTATCATTTTGTGGTTACTAAAGCCTAACTCCGACTCGAAAGACCGTGGGTTCGAATCCCGCCAGGCGCATAACAGAAACGGGCTCCCCGAAGCGGGAGTCCGTTTCTGTTATAGGGTGTGGCCGTGATAAACGGGCCCACCCGGCGCGAAGCGACGGCAGGGTTCGGCGAAAGCCGCGGCGCAGCCGCCATGCCGCCAGGCGCATAACAGAAACGGGCTCCCCGAAGCGGGGAGTCCGTTTCTGTTTCTCTTACTCCGCCCCCACTTCCTCCTCCATCCCCAAATACCGCCTGATCTCCGCGATGTACCGCTTGCCTATGGCGGAGAGGAGGGCGTTCTTTCGGGTCAGGTAGCCGATCTCCATGACGCTGTTGGGGTTGGCGTCGTCGGCGTCGAAGGGCACGGCGGCGTAGTCGCTGCCGTTCAACTCCTCGCAGATGATGCCGGAGCACAGGGTGTAGCCGTTCAGGCCCACCATCAGGTTCAGCATGGTGGCGCGGTCGCTGGCCTTGATGACCCGGGGGTATTCGTTTGTGGAGAGAATCTCCTCGTCGAAGTAGAAGCTGTTGTCGCCCTGCTCGAAGGAGAGGCAGGGGTAGGGCTCCAGGTCCGCGAAGGAGATGGACTTCCGGCCCGCCAGCGGATGGCCCCGCCACAGGTACACGAACGCGCTGCATTCGATGAGGGGATGGAAGGCAAGGCCGCGCTCGCCCATGAGCTTGGTGAGCGCCTTGCGGTTGAAGTCGCTCAGGTACAGGATGCCGATCTCGCTGCGCAGCGCGGCCACGTCGTCGATGACGTCCCGCGTGCGGGTCTCCCGGATGGCGAATTCGTATTCGGCCACGTCCACCGCCCGGGCCATCTCCACAAACGCCTTCACGGCGAAGGAATAGTGCTGGGTGGACACGGCGAACTGCTGCCGGCGGCGGCCCTGCCGGCCGTAGGCCTCCTGCAGCGCCTGATAATCCGCCCAGAGCTGCTTGGCCCGGGGCAGGAACACCAGGCCCTCAGCGGTGAGGGTGGCGCCCCGGCCGGAGCGATTGAAGATGACGATGCCCAATTCCTTTTCCAGCTCCTTCACGGCGCTGGTGAGGGAAGGCTGGGTGATATAAAGCCTGTCCGCCGCCCGGCTGAAGGAGCCGGTCTCCGATATAGCGATGACATAGCTGAGCTGCGAGAGGGTCATGGGGGGCCTCCGTTACGCGTCGTAGTTGTCCAGGAAGGAATGCTGCTCGCCGCCGGTCTTCCAGCCGGGCATGGTGTCCAGACACACGGCGTGGATGCTGTTGAAGATGCTCTTTTCGATGTCCGGGTTGTCGCGCTTGAGCGCGCGGATGAGCGCCTTGATCTCCTGCCGCTTGGACGCGCCGGTGTCCACGGCGGCCCGCTCGGTGAGCCGACAGGCGCAGCGGATGAACTCCAGATGGTTGTAGCGCGCCCAGGCGATGATGTCGTCCTCATGGACGCAGTACAGCGGGCGGATGAGCTCCATGCCCTCGAAGTTGTCGCTGTGCAGCTTGGGCAGCATGGCCTGCAGCTGCGCGCCGTAGAACATGGCCATCACCGTGGTCTCGATCACGTCGTTGAAGTGATGCCCCAGGGCGATCTTGTTGCAGCCCAGCTCCTTGGCCTTGCTGTACAGGTGCCCCCGCCTCATGCGGGCACAGAGATAGCATGGGTTTCGGTCGGTCTCGTCCGCCACGGAGAAGATGTTGGACTCGAAGATGGTCACGGGCACCCGCAGAAGCGCGGCGTTTTCCTCGATCCTCCGGCGGTTGGCCGGGTTGTAGCCGGGGTCCATCACCAGGAATTTCAGCTCGAAGGGCACCTCCGTGTGGCGGCGCAGCTCCTGCATCAGCTTGGCCAGCAGCATGGAATCCTTGCCCCCGGAGATGCACACGGCGATGTTGTCGCCCGGCTTGATGAGCTCATACCGCCGCACGGCCAGCATGAAGGGCGTCCACAGCTCCTTGCGGAATTTCTTGTTGATGCTGCGCTCGATCATCTGGCAGGCGTCCAGCTCGCGTCTCATGGGAATCAGCTCCTTTGGGGGAAAATCAATCCTGCGTCCAGTCGGCCAGCTGGGCCTTCACGGCGGCGTCGCAATCCCGCATGGCGTCGATGGTGTTTTCAAACAGCCTGTCCAGCTCCCAGCCCAGCATGTCCGCGCCCGCCGAAATCACATCCCGCGAGCAGCCGGCGGCGAATTTCTTGTCCTTGAATTTCTTCTTGAGGCTCTTGAGCTGCAGATCCGCCACGTCGCGGGAGGGCAGCATCAACACCACCGCGCCGATGAGCCCGGTCAGCTCGTCCGCGGCGTAGAGCGCCTTTTCCATCTCGTGCTCGGGCTTCACATCCACGGTGAGGTTGTAGCCGTGGCTGCACACGGCGTGCACCAGCGCCTCCGAGGCGCCGATCTCCGCCAGCAGCTCAGGCGCTTTCACGCAGTGCGCCTCGGGATACATTTCAAAATCCACATCGTGCAAAAGACCGCACAGGCCCCAAAACGCCTCGTCCTCGCCATAGCCCAGCTGCCGCGCGTACCAGCGCATGACGCCCTCCACGGTCAGCGCGTGCTGGAGGTGGAACGGTTCCTGGTTGTATTTTCTGAGCAGCGATACGGCCTGCTCCCGGGTGATGCCTGCGTTCATGTTTGATCCGCTCCTGTCCCGACTGTTTTTTACCATTATACCGCTTTTTCCTACCATGTCAATGGGTTGAAAAGTAAAGAGGGCATTGAACTTTCGGCGCGTCTGCTCTATAATAGGGGTGTGAAAAACAGCGGGGAGGGAAATAGAGATGACGTTCGACGCGAAAAACCTGGATTTCAGCGCCATGCACGACTGGGAGTTGTATTCCAAGAACCTGAATACGGAGCTGCGCCAGTGTCTGGACGAGGGCCGGGACGTGGCCGGATACGCCGATCTGTGCAAGGCCATTGACGCGCTGCCGCTGGGCGAGGCGCGTGAGGAGCTGGCCAACGTGTTCTACAGGATCATGATGGACGCGCCCATGCGCCCGGATTATCCCTACGAGGAGCCGGACGGCCTGGAGGCCATACGCGCCGCGCGACCGGACAGCTGGCAGGAATTCGCCGCGCCCGCTCACGACGAAGGGCTGAAGGACAAGATTCGCGGCGCGTGGCTGGGACGAATCTGCGGGTGTCTCCTGGGCAAGCCGGTTGAGGGTATGCGCACGCCGGACATGCACGAACTGCTCAGGAACAGCGGCAATTTCCCGCTCGCGCGCTATATGACGCTGGAGGATGTGAAGAAGACGCCCCGCCTTCTGGAAAAATGGGCGAACAGAACCTGGGCCGACTGCCTGAAGGGCTGCGCGCCCGCCGACGACGACACCAACTACACCGTCATGGCGGCGGTGGGCATTTTGGGGAAATACGGCCGGGGCTTCACGTCGGACGACGTGGCCAAGGCCTGGATGGATTGTCAGCCGAAAAACGCCTACTGCACGGCGGAGCGCCGCGCCTTCCGCAATTTCGTGATCGGCATCCGCCCGCCCCTGTCCGCCACCTATAAAAACCCCGACCGCGAGTACATCGGCGCGCAGATCCGGGCCGACTACTTCGGCTACATCAACCCCGGCGATCCGGAGACCGCCGCGGAGATGGCCTGGCGGGACGCCCGAATCTCCCATGTGAAGAACGGCGTGTACGGCGAAATGTTCGTCGCGGCCATGCTGGCGGCGGCCGCCGTCACGAACGACGTGGAGGCGGTCGTCCAGGCGGGCCTCAACGAGATCCCCGCCAAATGCCGCCTGGCCGAGGGCGTCAGGCAGGTTGTGGGCGACTTCAAAGCCGGGCTCAGCGAGGAGGCGTGCTTTGCCGCCATCGCCGGGCGCTGGGATGAATTCAAGGGCTACGACTGGGTGCACACCATTTCAAACGCGGAGATCGTGACCGCCTCGCTGCTGTACGGCGGCGGCGACTACGGCAAATCCATCTGCCGCGCGGTGCAGACCGGCTTTGACACGGACTGCAACGGCGCGACGGTGGGCTCCATCGTGGGCATGCTGCGGGGCAGCGCGGCGGTGGGCCCTGAATGGACCGACCCCATCCGCGGCGCGCTGGACACCGCCATTTTCAGGGTGAACCGGGTGTCCGTGGAGGACATGGTGGCCCTCACCATGAGCCACCTGCCCGGCGAGGCCAGGAACTGACGGCGGAGGATGAACCATGAGACTGTTTGACACACACTGCCACATCACCGACGAGCGCTTCGACGAGGATCGGGACGACGTGATCCAGCGCATGAAAGACGCGGGGGTGGAGCGGGCGCTGATCGTGGGCGACGGCGCTCAGGAGGCGCAGCCCGCCTTCGCGCTGGCGGAGGCCTACGACTGGATGTACGCCGCCACCGGCGTGCACCCCCATGACGCCTCCTGCTGGGGCGACGAGGCCCGGGCGCGGGTGGAAAGATGGATGGGGCATCCCAGGGCGGTGGCGCTGGGCGAGATCGGGCTGGACTACCACTATGACCTGTCTCCCCGGGACGTGCAGAAGCTGGTGTTCGACGAGCAGCTGGACATGGCCTATCGCCTGGACAAGCCGGTCATCCTGCACATTCGGGAGGCCCACGGCGACACTACCGACATGCTCACCGCCCGCTGGAAGGCGGGTCGGCTGCCCCGGGGCGTGATGCACTGCTACACCGGCAGCTGGGAGAGCGCGAAGCAGTACCTGGCCATGGGGCTGTACATCTCCTTCTCCGGCGCGGTGACCTTCAAGAACGCGCCCAAGCTCAGCGAGGTGGCGAAGAACCTGCCCATTGACCGGCTGCTGGTGGAAACCGACTGCCCGTACATGGCGCCGGTGCCCATGCGCGGGCGGCGCAACGAGCCAGCCTTCGTGGCCTATACCGCCCGAAAGGTGGCCGAGCTGCGGGAGATGGACCCGGAGGAGCTGGCGCTTCGCGCGTTGGAAAACGGCTGCCGGCTGTTCGGGATCGAATAAACAGGGACAGAAAAAAGGCGCTTGCCGCGACGGCAAACGCCTTTTTTGAATTCGGTGATTACACCAGCGCTTCGGACTCATTCTCCACCAGCGGAGCGTCCTCCACGGAGCGGATGGCCCAGCGGGCCACCACCATCTGCATCTTCTGGGAGCCCACATACAGGGTGATGGTCTCGTCCTTGATGGAGGCGATGGTGCCGTAGATGCCGCCGATGGTGCAGATGCGGTCGCCGGGCTTGAGGGCGGCCAGCATGTCCTTCACGGCCTTGTCCTTCTTGCGCTGGGGCCGGATGAGCATGAAGTAGAAGATGGCGACCATGGCGACCATCATCAGCAGGGTGGGGATCATGTCCAGCCAGGAAGCGGTGGCCACGGCGCCGGCGGCGTCGGGCGTGGCGGTCGTGGCGTCAAGCAGGGCGGAAATCGTATAAAGCATGGAATTCTCTCCTCTGTTATTTATTGGGCTGACATATATTATACCGTAGGATCAGCCGGAGCGCAATCATTTATTGCGGCATTTTCGTAAAAAATTCCCCGGGGCCTCACCAGTTGCCGCGGCCGTGGGTGGCGTAGAACGCCTCCACGAAATCGCCCAGGCAGTCCTGCTCGATGGCGGCGCGGATGTCCTCCATGAGCTTCAGCAGGAAGCGCAGGTTGTGCCAGCTGATGAGCCGCAGCGCCAGGATCTCGCCCGCCTTGAACAGGTGGCGCAGGTAGGCGCGGTTGAAGTTTCTGCAGGCGTAGCAGTCGCAGCCCTCCTCCAGGGGGCCGAAGTCGTGGGCGTACTGGGCATTGCGGATCACCAGGCGGCCGTTTCGGGTGAAGGCGGTGCCGTTTCGCGCCACGCGGGTGGCCAGCACGCAGTCGAACATGTCCACCCCCCGCAGCACGCCCTCGATGAGGCAGTCCGGGCTGCCCACGCCCATGAGGTAGCGGGGCTTATCCTGGGGCATGACCGGGTTCAGCGCCTCCAGGATGTCGTACATGATCTCCTTGGGCTCGCCCACGGACAGGCCGCCGATGCCGAAGCCCGGCAGATCCAGCTTGGCCATCTCCCGGGCGCACTCCAGGCGCAGGTCCTTGTAGAACGCGCCCTGCACGATGCCGAACAGCGCCTGATCCTCCCGGGTCTTGGCGGCCATGCAGCGGTTCAGCCAGCGCAGCGTGCGGTACATGGCGGCCTTGGCGCGGTCATAGTCGCAGGGCCAGGGGGAGCACTCGTCGAACTGCATCATGATGTCCGAGCCCAGCTTCTCCTGGATGCCGATGGAGGTTTCGGGAGAGAAGAAGTGGCGGCTGCCGTCCAGATGAGACTGAAACTGCACGCCGTTTTCCGTCACCTTGCGCAGCTCCGCCAGGGAGAACACCTGGAACCCGCCGCTGTCGGTCAGGATGGGGCGATCCCAGTTCATGAACCGGTGCAGCCCGCCCGCCTCGGCCACCAGATCCTCACCGGGGCGCAGGTGCAGGTGGTAAGTGTTGGAGAGGATGATCTGCGAGCCGATTTCCTTCAGCTCGTCGGGCGACATGGTTTTGACGGTGGCCTGCGTGCCCACCGGCATGTAGATGGGCGTCTCGATCACGCCGTGGGGCGTGTGCAGCCGGCCCCGGCGGGCGCCGGTCTGCTTGCACACGTGCAGCAGCTCGAATTCAAAGGGCTTGGACAACGGACATTCCTCCTGTTTGGGGCGTTTCCCGTTGATTATAGCACAAAACGGGCGGCTTCGCCACCCCGCCCGCCGGATGGGAGACAGGTTTTGTGTTAATAGTGAATTCACTTTCGGGGCGGAAAGGGGCGCGTCTCCGCCCCGCGCCTTGACTTTGCGCGCGTCATTTGATATAATGCTATTGCTCGCTGATGTGGTGGAATGGCAGACACCGGGGACTTAAAATCCCTTGCTCCTGGAGCGTGCGGGTTCGAGTCCCGCCATCAGCATTTTGCGAAAAGCCTTGAAATCATTGGGATTTCGGGCTTTTTTTGATGCCGAAAAATGGCTTTTGACCCCATTTTTGACCACAATTCGGGAAAAAAGGCATGAAAAAAACGGGCGAAGGCAAGGTCAATTCCCTGCCGTTCGCCCGATGATAAGGGCCTGCAAGCGCTGCGCGGCTTCGTCCTGCATCGCGCCGGTCACGTGGCCGTATACGTCCAGCGTGAAGGCGACGGAGGAGTGCCCCAGCATGGCGGAGAGCGTCTTCACATCCACCCCCGCCTTGATGCCCTCCACGGTGAAGGTGTGGCGCAGGTCGTGGAAGCGGTGCTCGCCGATCCCGGCGGTGGCCAGGATGCGGGCGAAGTGGTGCTCGATGGTGATATGCGGGATGTCGCCGCCGATCTCGTTGGTAAAGACCAGGCCGAGGGGATTGTCCCACACCGCGCCAGCCTTCAATCGCCGTTCCTTCTGCTGGCGCTCCACGCCTTTCAAACACTCCATGACGGCAGGCGCGGCTTTGAAGGTGCGGGGCTTGCCGTTCTTTGTGGGGCCCAGGGTGCGCTTTGAGCCAGCGCCGCGCAGGCAGAGGAGCTGCGCGTCCACCTTGATCGTGCTTTTCTTGAAGTCCACCCGCGACCAGCGCAGACCCAGCAGCTCCGAAATGCGCATGCCCGTATTGATCGCCACGAAGAACAGGGGCTCGAAGGGATCGCCCTTGATGCCCTCCATGAAACGGGTGATCTCCTCCGCCTCAAAGGGGTGGATTTCGTCGCGCGTGACCTTGGGAAGGATGCAGCCGGTGGAGGGATTCATGGGCAGGTACTTGATGCGCACTGCCTCCGCCAGGGCCTTCGACAACACGCCGTGCACGTTCTTGACCGACTTCGGCGAGAGCGGCTTTGCGCCGCGCTGGAGGCTGTTCAGAAAGCGCTGTATCTCGTGGGGCTGGAGGTCGCACAGCAGCACCGCACCCAGGGCGGGCTTGATGTGGTTTTTCACCACGTCGCTGTAGGTCTTGAGGGTGGAGGGCTTGACGCCCATGCAGTACTCCGCCAGCCAGGTATCCAGCCATTCGGCAAGCGGCATGCGCTTCGGTTCCTGCCAGGTGCCCGCGTCCACGGCGGCGGTGATTTCCCGCAGCTTCCGCGCGACCTCCTCGGACGTTTTCCCATAGAGCGATTTCCGAATCAGCTTGCCGGTTCCTGGATCGATGCCCGCGGTGTAGCGGATTTCCCAGCGCCCGTCCGGGCGGAGGCGGGGCTGTGTGCCGGAACCATTGGCGGCGCGGCCTCGGGGCATGGTATCACCTGCTTTCAGTCATTTTCGTTGAACTATTCATCGCTTCTCTCAAAACATGATTATGAAACATGCGTTCAAGTCGATATTTGGCATATCCCTGAATATCATCACGGAGTGAGACTATGTCCAGAGTATCGAGTTCAAATGATTTGTTTTCCCCAGGATTTTCAAGAATATAGCCATCCTTATTCGGAATTGCTCGCATAGTCCAACCATTCAGCTTGAGGAGGTTGATAAGCACGGTGTCGAGTGCCATGGCATTGTCGCAAAGGTTATTCAGTATACTATTTGTCGCTTCCTGTTGTGTCATGAAATCTGTTAAACCAAGAAACCATTCAACCTGATAACCTGAGTCCGGGAACGCTTTGACAATTTCCCGAGCTGTCGCTTCCGTTACTTTCTGCCGATGATTCACCATTCCCGATACTGTTTTTTCGCTTAAGTGGACCAGCTTGGCAAAGGCCCTGTTTGTCAGACCTTCCCGCTCAATGACCTGCTTTACCCTCGTCCCGCAAATCGGGTCAAACTTTTCCCTGGAATGAGCCATTTTCCCACCTCTTCCCATCTATGTTTTACTTTAACCTCGCAAAAGAAAAGAGCGCCATATGCCTTTACATCATGCGAGAGTTGTGATAAACTGGAATCATCACGAGAGATACTATATCAAAGTTCTCGTAGATTGTCAAGCATCAGGGAGGTGCTTTTCTTGGAGAAATTGACGAAAGAAGTCGGGGTATTTAACCGGGGGGCAAGCGGCGGATTTTGCCGGTGTGTCTGAGCCAACCATCGATGAGTGGCTGCGGCGGGAAGACTTTCCCGCGTTCCGTTCTGGGCGGCGCTGGATCATCCCGCGCGAGCCGTTTATCGCCTGGTTGGCGGACATGGCGAAGGCTCGTGCATAGTTGTAAGGGGGTTTTTTCGTGGCGAAACGGAAAGAGCGCTCCGGCTTTGTCCTTTATTTCGCCGACCTGAAGGCGCTGACGGAGGTCATGGACGACGCGTCCATCGGGCAACTTGTTCTTGCTCTGAGTGCTTACGCACAGGACGGGACGGAGCCACATTTCACCGATGGGGGATCGCGAATGGCTTTCGAGCTACTCCGTGGGAAGGTGGATCGCGATAAGGAACATTACGCGGAGGTCGCGGAAGCGCGAGCAGAGGCGGCCAGGAGACGAGAAGCAGAGCGGAAGCAATCGTCGCAAATAGCACAAGTGCCACAAGCGTGTGTAACTGGAAGAGGATATGGATATGGAGAAGGAGTAGGAATAGGAGGGGGATATGGAAAAGGAATGCCCATTGACCCCCGAATTGATGAACTTGAACGCCTCAAATCAAAATACGCCGAGGAGGATAACCAGCAATGAACAAGCATGAAACGGCGACCCTTCTACAAACCGTCATTGCCCTCTACCCTTCGTCACGCCTTCGAGCGGATGAAGTGACCGTCGATCTCTGGCATGAGATGCTGCGCGACCTGCCCGGCGAGGTCGTGAGCGCTGCGGTTAAGCGTATGTGCGCCGTTCTGAAGTTTCCGCCCAGTGTGGCCGACGTGCGCGAGGCCGTGGCGAAGGCGGTGCAAGAAGCACAGGACGTCCCAAGCGCGGGCGAGGCATGGGCGCGCGTCCAGCGGGCCGCCTCGTGGTACGGCTATTACAGGCCGGAGGAAGCGCGGCATGAGTTGGGTGAGGACATCTGGCGTGCGGTACAGCAGGTCGGGGGATGGCGGGAAATCTGCGCGGGCGACAGCCCGGCGGGCGTGATCTCCGCGCAGTTTGAACGCCGGTATGCGGCCATGCTGGAGGAGCAGCGCGAGCAGGTGCAAATTCCCTCCTCCGTGCGCGAGGACATGCAGCGCCTTGTCTGCCCACTGGTTGACAAACTGCGGCTGGATGAGGGCGGAGGCGAGGACACATGAGGAACCCCAAGGCCAAGGGCTCCGCCGGTGAGCGCGAGCTCGCCGCCCTGCTCACCGAGGCGGGCTATCCCGCCCACAGGAACGACCAGCGGGACGTGGGCGGTTGGAACAACCCGGACATCAGCGCCGAGGGTCTGGAGGGCTATCACTTTGAGGTGAAGCGTGTGGAGCGGCTGAATGTGGGCGAGGCCATGCACCAGGCGGAGCGCGACGCGGCGGGCCGCGTGCCTCTCGTGGCGCATCGGCGGAACCGGCAGCCGTGGCTGGTGACGATGCACCTGACCGACTGGCTGCGGCTGATCCGAGGCGGAGGTGACAGGCCGTGAGCGGCTACACAGTCTTTGCCGACACACGGGGCCTCTCCCGCGCGGACTGGCTGCGCCTCCGCCGCTCCGGGATCGGAGGCAGCGACGCGGCGGCGGTGCTGGGCGTGAATCCCTGGCGCGGGCCGTTCGCCGTCTATGCCGACAAGCTGGGCGCAGAGCGGGCGGAGGATGACACCGAGGCCATGCGGCAGGGCCGCGACCTGGAGGAATACGTCGCGCGGCGCTTCAGTGAGGCGACGGGCCTCCGCCTCCGCCGTGAGTATGGCATGCTGCGCTCCACGGCTCACACCTGCATGATCGCTGACATAGACCGGCGCATCATCGGCGAGCGGGCCGGGCTGGAGTGCAAAACAAGCCGTGACATACACCTCATGCGGTACAGAAACGGGGATTTCCCGCTGGAATACTACTGCCAGTGTCTCCACTACCTGGCCGTCACCGACTGGGATCGCTGGTATCTGGCGGTGCTGGTGTACGGGACTGACCTTCTCACCTTCACCATTGAGGCGGAGGCCGCGCGGGATGATCTGGCGGCGCTGATCCAGGCGGAGGAAACCTTTTGGCGGGATCATGTGGAAGCGCGGGTGCCTCCGCCGCCTGACGGCCTGGAGGCTACATCCGCAGCTCTGACGGCTCTCTATCCCCGCGCGGAGGGCCTGACGCTGAACGCGAGGCCTGAAGACGACGCGCTCATGGTCGAACTGCTGGCCATGAAGGACGACAGAAAAGCCCTGGACAGACGCATAGCGGAGGCGGAGAACCGCCTGAAGGCGCGGCTGGGCGAGGCGGAGGCGCTGAACGGAACCTCCGCCCGGGCGACCTGGCGAAACCAGACACGGCGCGCAATCAGTGAGAAGAAGCTGCGCGCGCTGTTCCCTGATTTGGATTTGGACACAGTGAAGACCGAGACCACCGCGCGCGTGTTCAAAGTGCGCGGGGATGGGGAGGGCGAATGAGGCCGCCGCCAGTGGCGGATAAAGGCCGAACGAGCCCAATGAGCAAGGGAGCATGAGGCCGCAGGCCACAGGCGACCATTGCGAATTGAGAGCCGACGAACGAAGTGAGGAGGAATGAACATGGGACGATTGACAGACCTGACCGCAGAGCTGCCCGCCAGCACGATGCAGGTGGGCGGAACCATCGACATCATCCGCCGAACGGTGGAGGCGCTGGCCGGGGCGAGTGAAATGCCCGTGAGCCGTGTCCATGTGCCCGCGGGCGGCGGGAAGGCCTTCGAGTTTCCGGGGGAGACGCCCGATGCGCCGGAGTATGTGACCAGCTTCACCGGGATCGTGCTGAGTGCCAGCTTCATCAACGCGCGGTGGGATCATGAGTACGGCGAGGCCGGCGCGGACAGAACGCCGCGCTGCATGAGCCGGGACGGCCTCTCCGGCTACGACACCGACGGCATGGAACACGCCTGCCGGGCCTGCCCCTGGAACCGCATGGGGAGCCGGGACGGAGGCCGGGGCAAGGCCTGCCGGAACATGGTTCAGCTTCTCGTGATGGCGGAGGGCGAGCCGCTGCCTGTGGCGCTGAAGGTGCCGACGATGAGCGTGGCGAACTGGGCGCAGTACGTGGCGCGGGTGCTGTCACCGCGGGGCCTGCAGCCGTGGCAGGTTGCGACGCGCTTCTCCCTCATGAAGGCGACCAGCGGCAGCGGGATCGAGTACAGCCAGATCATGTTTCAGTGTGCGGGACGTGTGCCAGATGATGAGATTGCGCCGCTCATGGGCGCGCTCTCGCCCATGCTGCCAGGCACGGAGGCGGAGGCGCTGGAAGGAGCGTGAACCTTATGGACGATCTGCCGACGATCAAGGAGGGCGAGAAGATGGACGTCAGAATCTCATACGATTCCCTTTCCCTGACGGGCATTGCGCGGGTTGACTATGTGGTGGGAGCGGGTGGAAAGCTCAAGCTGCGGGCGAAATTCGAGCACGGCGTGAAGGCGATCCTCGAGCCCAACGACCAGGGCAAGCACTGGGAGGTCAAGGAGCTGTGAGCTGGCACAGCTACGCGGACGCCGACGCGAAATGTCCCTTCTACGCGGAACAGGGTTTGCTCTACGTGAAGTGCGAGGGGCTGACGCCTAACGGTCGATTGTTTCTCCAATTCAAGCGGACGGAGGAGCAAAAAAAGTGGGTTGCGCGGTACTGCAACAGAATAAAGCACTGCCGGGAGTGTCCGCTGTGGGAATCGCTGTGGAAGGACTGTGAGAGAAAGCATCCAGACGGCGCGGAATAAGGCCGGGAATCGGCGGGCATCGGTTGCGCGTGAAATTTATCACAGAAACCGAAAAACCGGCGAGAATGGCCTTCCTGGCCGTCTGGCGACGTGCAAACGAAAAGGGGCCTCGGCGGAGGCTCCCTTTCTTCATGATCTGAGCGGCACAATGGCGAGTGTTTTCCCCATCGCTGCCAGCACCTTTAGCATGGTATCGAGCTGCGGGTTTGCGTCCGCGCGTTCCATCCGCGCGATCTGCGGCTGTTTTACACCGCTCAGCTCTTCAAGTTCCCGCTGACTGAGACCCTGCTCCTGCCTTGCCTGGACAAGCGCGGTAATCAAGGCGGCGCGGAGGTCGCTTTCCGCTATCTCTTCCGGCGTGAAATGCTCCTTGTCAAACGCTTCATCCCAAATCGGGAAGCCGCCCTTCGTTATCTCGTGCATCGCGTCTTCCTCCGTATGCCCATATGATAACACAGGAGTTATCATATGTCAAGGGCATTCTCGGATGGCTCCTCCGCCTCGCCCTTCTTCCACTCCGCCTCCGAGAGCCCCATATCGGCCCGCAGGAGCGCGTTCACAAGGCCGTTGACAGATTCGCCCTTGCGCTGGGCGTGAGCCTCTACGGCGGCCTTCTGAGCTTTAGGAATCTTGATGTTCAAGCGGCTGTAGTTCTCTTTGACGTACTTATCGACAGCTCGCATACCTGCTTTTGAATAAGCCAATTTCAACACCTCCACACCGGTATTATATCACTAGCTTAATATTGGTGCCCATATAGTATACTATATCCAGAGCTCGAGGGAAGGCCAAGGCAGTCACCCCGAAAGGGCAAAGAAGGCCAGACAAGAGCGGAATCGGATGATGCGAGTCGCTCAGAGAGCAAAAGCAGCAATGCCCTCCGCCGCCTTCCCCAAGCTGAACAAAGGAACCGGCCAAGGCAGTCACCCGCAAGGCAAAGAAGGCAAGGTAAGAGCGGTTCGGGATGATGCGAGTAGCGACAGACTGTGAAAGCAGCAACGCCCACCGTCGCCGGTTCCAAAGCAGGACGAAGAGAAAAGGAGGTTGAGACAATGAGGTATGATCTCAGGGCAATCATGGCCCATGCGTGGCGCATTTTCCGCAAGGCCGCCGTGAGCTTCGTCGAGGCCCTGCACCGGGCCTGGCTGAGCGCGAAGGCGGAGCCCATCAACACGGCGCGTATCGAGGCGGCCAGGGCGGAGGCGGGCGTCGTCGAGACTGTCAACACCTGGGCGGGCTGGAAGGCAAGGGGCCGCGAGGTGATCCATGGCGAGAAGGCGCTGTTTGGCTGTGACCTGATTTGGGGAAGCCATGGCGACGGCGCTGTGTACAAGGCGCGGTTCTGCGGACTGAGCCAGACAGTATAAAAGCCCGCCGCTCTGGTACAGCGGCAGGCCGGGCCACACGGACGAAAGGACAAGGCCGCGGGGCTGGAGCCATTATAGCACAGTCCCCGGCCAGAACGCAAGGAGGACAAGAAAATGGCAATGTTTACCACGAAACAACGGGACAGCCTCGTCGAAGACCTGGGTGAGATTTGGGAATCGCTGGAGAAGATTCATTACCTGCTGGATGAAGTCCTGGATTACTTCGAGAACACGGACGCGGATGACAAGGAGCGCAAACGCGCGGCTGCCTTCGCTTCCCTCCTGTCGGATGAAGTCTGTACCATGCAGGGCTACACGCCCTCGGTGGACTGGGGGAAGAATCTGGAGACGGTCGAGCAGTAAAGGCATTCTGTACGGTGTCAGAGGGCTGAGGGGTGAACCTTCGGCCCTCTATTGAAGTATATTTCTCATTGTGCTATGCGCTGGGCCGACGCCGCCCGTATGGTTTCTGTGACATGGCCGTATTGGTTAAGCAGTGCAAGTAGCCTATCTTCGCGGCGGTTGATCCATGGAAGGAAGAAAGGAAAAAGGAACTGCAATAACATAAGGCACATAGATCTTAAACATCCGGTTTCTCAAAAATTGCCCGAAGGACAGTGGACGGCTCAAATGATTGAGATACAGTTCCAATCCTGAACACAGGAATAATACATGCACCCCTGAACCCAGCAGAGAAACGACTTTTGTCACGCTTTCTGATGTCGCTCATGTATAACTGCACAATGTGCATAGCAATGATGCCAAGTACAGAAGCGTCTTTGGTAAAATCCATCTCGTCCGGCTTGCTGTCAGTGAATCGGAACAAGAGGCTTTTTGTTTTGATATCTATTATTCGTCATATCGCTTCTATATGCCTATTATACACCTAACAAGTCCATTCAGCAAAAAAAGATGCAGCTATAGTATCATATGCATAGAAGCTGAGTATACAGGAGGGCGAACACGATGGCCAACAATTACGACAGGCACGACGAGGCGTTCCTTGAGAAGGTTGCCACCTATGGCATGGACTGCAACCCCGTAGAAGAGAAGGCATCATGGTACCGGGTCTCGTTCATCAATGACCAGGACGATGACAGTGGCGCGTTCCCCAGCCTTGAAGGGGTGGAGGACTTCGCCGAGGAGATGATGGCGGAGGGCTTCGCCTGCGAGATCGAAGAAGCCCGGGTTCCGTCCCCTGGTGGAAGTCCAGATGCTGATGAGCAAGAGCGAAACGAGAAAGGAGGACAAACCATGGTCTAAAAGAATTGGAGGGTAAAGCATTATTCGACGTAGACTTTAAACGAAAAATATGTTATGATTATTTTATGGATGTGCATAATATAAAAACCGACGAGAGCGATTTGTGTATATATGTGAATATATAAACATCATTTAATTTATTGTGTTTGAGGATTGCTTGAATGCGTTAACTCTCTCAAGATCAATTGCAATCATTGACTCGACACTTTGAGGATTCTCATAAGAGCATAGAAACAAAACTGACTGTGCAATAAACATAGGACAAAATGAGGAGTTATTTGTTGGAGGAAGTTATGGCGATACAGTTATTGAAGTGGTTCAAGACGCTGTTTTTCGGAAAGAGCAAAACCAATGAGCAGATGAGCAAAGAAAAGAGTCATGCGCATCGGATCGTCATTGATCTGGCGAAAGCGCCGACATGCACCGAACTCGGATTGACGGAGGGCTCGCATTGCGCCGTATGCGGAGCTATACTGAAAGTGCAGGAGGAGATACCCGCTACAGGTCATACCGCCATTGCGGATGAAGCAAAAGCGCCAACGTGCATCGAATCTGGTCTGACGGAGGGCTCGCATTGCGCCGTGTGTGGAACCATACTGATAGCGCAGGAGGAAATACCCGCGACAGGGCATACCGTCATTGCGGATGAAGCAAAAGCACCGACATGCACGGAGCCCGGACTGACGGAGGGCTCGCATTGCGCCGTATGCGGAGCCATACTAAAAGCGCAGGAGGAGATACCTGCTACAGGTCATACCGTCATTGCGGATGAAGCGAAAGCGCCGACATGCACGGAATCTGGTCTGACGGAGGGCTCGCATTGCGCCGTATGCGGAGCCATACTGAAAGCGCAGGAGGAGATACCTGCTACAGGTCATACCGTAATCACGGATGAAGCGAAAGCGCCGACATGCACGGAGCCCGGACTGACGAAAGGCTCGCACTGCGCTGTGTGTGGACTTGTCTTTGTTGCTCAAAAAGAAATTCCGGTTGTCAAGCATCAATTGGAGCATGATGAAGAAGTTAAACCGACTTATGAGCGCGCAGGACTGACGAGAGGATTTCATTGTAAAAAATGCGGCACTGTTATCATACCTCAAATGATAATACCCGCTCTTTCAAAAGAGGAAACGAAAGAAACGGATAACACTGGCCTAAATGATAAAAACGAGAAGGAATTCCCGCCTGACCATTCAATAGAAGACGCCGACGGGAACGAGTTTGCCGCAGAACTGACTTCCGAGAGAAACATGTCAGATCGACCGCATGAGCACATAGCGGTCATTGACAAAGCAATACCACCAACATGTACTAAAATGGGATGGACGGAAGGCTCCCATTGCGAGCTGTGCGGTGCAATACTGAAAAGACAAACCCCTGTACTCGCGACAGGGCATAAGCTTGTTGTCGAGGAAGAAAAGGCGCCGACCTGCACTGAAAGCGGTTACACAAAGGGCTTATACTGCGCTTTTTGCGAAGCGGTTTTTAAAGAACGAAAAGAGATTCCCGCGACGGGTCATCGCATCGTATTTGACAAGGGGAGACTGCCGACATGCACGGAAACAGGCCTGACAGAAGGCACCCATTGCGCCGTATGCGGTGAAGTGCTGAAGGAGCAGGAAGAGATACCGGCGAAAGGCCATACAATGGTCATAGACGCGGCGAAAGTGCCGACAGAAACCGAGGCAGGCTTTACTGAGGGTTCTCATTGCAGCGTGTGCGGAAGGATCTTTGTGTTCCCGGTGAAGATTCCTGCTCTATCAGATGACACCAGCATGACTATGAAAGGGGAGAAATGCAAATGCAGTGGTGACCACAATGAAGTTGTCATTGACGAATCTTCATTATTCATTAACCCCAAAACCTCCGCGAAGCATGTCATAAAAGAATCCTTTAAGAACAGATATGATATATCAGGCGTGGTTTTTCCAAATGACATAACTCATATCGATGAAGGCGCGTTTGAAGGTTGTACAAACCTTTTGCAGGTGATTGTGCCAAACTCCGTCAGGGTGATTGGCGATCGGGCTTTTAGAAATTGCAGCGCATTGAAAAGGATTGTTTTGCCCAAGCACCTAAAAGAGATTCCCAAATCCTGCTTTGAAAACTGCTCAAGTTTGAAGACGGTTATTGTTGGTCCTGAATTGACGACCATTAAGAAGGACGCTTTTCAAGGTTGCACGTCTTTGCGACAACTGGCTGTGCCATCCTCCTGTTGGTATATTTCTCCCAATGCCTTTTCCCCGCGGCAGGAGCGGATGGTCACGCTTTTTGTGCAGCCTGGATCATTTGCTGAGGTTTTCGCGGAAAAAAATCTCTTTCATTATCGCAATATTGCCCTCTATGACGCTTCGGAAGAAGTCAATCCTGAAGAGCATGATCTGGAAGAAATCGATAAATCAGGCGTTGCGTGGACCGATGAATCAAATGATGAAACCAGTGAGCTGACTGCTCCAAGTGATTTGAATGGAGAAATCTCCAATGTTGAAATCACTGAGGAAACTGCTCCGATTGATCTGAATGGAGAAATCTCCGATGTTGAAATCAGCGAAGAAACTGCCCCGAACAATTTGAATGAAGAAGCATGCATTGATACAATTTCTGAAGCGCAGGGATCTGCCATCACGACTGAGGAAATGAATGAATCAGATCATGAAAACTTGGTTGATGAGCAGGTTGTTCCGAAGCAAACAGAAGAAGATCAAGTAGCTCCTGGCCCCATACCTGAGAATGATGTGGCTGTTGAATCAGGCGAGGTCTCAAACAGCCAGCCAGTCGATGAAACGGTAGATCACCCTGAGCAGATTTCACTGGCTGAGCGGCTGAAGCAGCTTACCTCTGCGCCTGCTTCCCTTTGGCCGCTGGGAAGAATGCTTGCCTTTGGCGCGAATATGGAGGAATACGAAAGGATCAAAGTAAAGTTTATCGATCAGATTTGGAGCAAACTGGATGTCCTTGGGACAGATAGGTGCGCGGAAGAAGATTTGCTTTGGCTGACAAGACTCAATCAGAGAGCCTGGCAAAGGGCTATTAGGCTCTGCGACGCCATATCTCAGGTCAGCAAAGACCATAAGACGGGAGAGAATATCGCGATTAAGCGAATGATGGCGCTTTCCGACGACCAGATAAGCCGGGAAATGGGATTATCGCTCAAGCAGTTGCGGCATGAGTACAAAAGCTATACAAATGCCGTGACAGATTTGTTCCGACAGCATGAGCGAGCGTTTGATTTCATGTATAAAAATGGATTGTATGATCGGGAAATCGCGATAGCGTTCTTCGGATCGGTGACGCTTAAGAGAATTGAGCACTGTTGCGACATGAATAAACTGCATGAAATCCGCAGCGAGAAAGCTGAACGGCCCATTGGACTGCAGGCGTCTCTGAAGCAAGAGGCCAGCAACAGGCGCACAAAGGTGCTGAACGACTGGGAGCATCTCAAAATATACCTGGAGGAGCAATTCGACAGCCAACCGATTCTCGGAAGCATCGAGTTAAATGACTCAGAGTATGAATTGTTGTGCCGGTATATGCAGCGCCAATATCAACTGAAAAGCATCGTCAACAGAGAAATGGGCATCGATAAAATCATATGTGTCGCGCTGGTTCAGATTGCCGTGCGTTGCCCCGGAGCCGCTTACTGGCCCGTGGTGGCTGAGATTTTGAGCTGTTCAAACACGCCGGATATGATGCGTATGCTGGGCATGTGCTTTTTGAACACCATGAAGCGGTATAAAAAGGCGACGTTTGCCACGAGCGAATATGTCGCCTCGATTAAGCTGCATGCTTTTGTCAGCAACGCGTATATTGGGCGGTTGTTTGACTTTCTGTTCGACTATTATGAATTGGATTTGGGGCGCAATATGGAGCTCGCGAATCTGGAAGAATTGCGGGATCTGATGATCAGCGGAGACCATTTCTCCAGGAAACAGATGATTCTCCAGCAGACGCTGGATGCATTGAAGCTCATTCCGGAAGCCAGTCTCGCGAGGCTGAAAACCTATCTTAACTGGATTGATGAGGCGTTCTGGCATCAGGGATGGACTCCGGAGCACGAGGATCGCTTCAGCCGGGCGTTTAAAGAGTGGCGCGAAGGCAAGCCTGAGTTCAACGGCCAGTGGTCGTCGAATGCCGGCGCAGGCAGACGTGGAAAGCGCATGTTTTCACAGCCGACGCTATACCTTGACACACGCCATGGGGAAATCAGCATCATTCTTCCGACGCAGCGGCTTCCCTTTGACTGCGCGGATACAACCTTCTGGCGCGTTTCGTCCGGCGATCATTATTCACTTGATATCACCAGCGAATTGGTTGAATCCATTACGGGCTGGCGAACTGAGGAGAAGGCATACGAACTGCCTGTCGATTTGTTGTTTGAACCGCTGCAAATGGATTTTTATAACGGCGACGAGATTGTAAAAAGCTATAAGATCGGGAGTGACTGTGTGCGCGCCTTCAACGCACACGGCGCCATGATCTCAGGGAAGCGCATTCCTGCCGGAGACGTATACTTTGTGACCGAATCAGATCGTATGGTTGAGACTGTGGACGCTGGCACACAGCAGCGCTTTGGCCCCTGGTTGCTCAGGCTCGTGACGCTTCAGCGGGGTGAGACGGTCATATTCCCGGATGACAGTCTCGCGATCGTCGGCAGCGACGCAACGGAGGGGCTTTGCGGCGGGCATCCCGTTGAAGGGGCCTGTGTACTTTCTGAATCAAAGGATACAGCATACCCCATCTTCTGCGACATGCCGTCCTTCCTGATCAAGGTAACGGAAGAGCAGTTTCAAATGACCCGTTTTCAGCTCAATGATTCCTTCTTTGCGGCGAATCATGTAAACTATCGGCGTCTCGCATTGAATGAGCGCGGAACAGACTATGGTTATCTGGTGACTTTGCCTCCGCCTGATGATGCTGTGACACGCTGCCATGTGAATATCAATGTTCCCGGAGACAACCATGTGCGGGACTGGATGTTCTATTACTGGAAAGATTTCCACTGTGAATTCGACAACGGAGAAGACGGATTGCCTTATTGGGATACACCGCGCGGCAGCGTGAAGCTCAAGTTGTCAATACCTTTCACGGGGACCGATTTGAAGCGGGATCCCTCCGGCTCTGAATATGGCTTCGAGCTCAAAGCGGACAACGGCAAGCTGGATTTACACTTTGCAACAACCGGGGACAATTGCGTTTTGCGGCTCGACATTCCGATGATCACATGGCGCGACGCGTCCGATTGGCGGTTGACGCCGCTGGGCGAGGTGTGGCACAGAGAATTCCCGGATCGCATTGAAATCCATACACTGGCAAACGAAATATGGATGTACGTGGATCGCGACGGCATGAAGAATGGCCAAAGCGTTTGCTATCGCCGCCGCAACGGACAGGATACTATTGAGTGCGACCTGTTGGCGCTCAGACAATGGTTTACGCGGGACACGATCATGCACAAAGTCTACCTCAGCGTTCAGGGACGGGAATTGGAGTTCGCGTCCGTTTATTGCAAAAGCTATCTGGCTTCCGGTCGCCTTGAGGCAGATTATGGCGCGAATACGCTGCATGGCATTTTTGACATCATTGGCAAAGGCAATTATTCCGCGTCGGTCTTCCATGAACAGGAAGAAGTGTTGTCCCAGGTGGCGATACAGCAGGGGGAATTCATCGCGCAGGCTCCATTAAAGAGCGGTACATACGACGTCATTATTTTTGAGGAAATTGATGACGAGTTTGGCTTTGAAGCCGTTTATGATGAAATTGGACGGGAAAATATCAAACTGCTCAATCCTGCTGACCTGACAGGCGCACGGTTCAGCATCCGGCAAGTGGAT
Organism: uncultured Eubacteriales bacterium; assembly: GCA_902790345.1. Lineage (GTDB taxonomy): Bacteria > Bacillota > Clostridia > Christensenellales > Aristaeellaceae > Firm-10. The sequence goes on from CADARO010000004.1 coordinate 25,740, forward strand.
ACGCTGAATGGCGTCGCGGATAATCTTGGATTAAGAAACAAGGCGTATCAGATCACCGTGACTGATCGCGATCAGAGCGATGAGATAAGCTACAGTGGGATCATGAATGACACGTCCAGCCTGGAAGAACTCGTCCTGCCCGTCAAAGTGGTGTATCCTGATCCCGCATCCATCGATCATTGCTCGATCCTCTTTGAGGAGGATGGAGAATGGCAGCCCTTCCTCTATGACTATGGGCAGAAGCGCATTGTCAGGAAGGAGAACCGTAAAGTTCCCTACATGGAGCGGTATCGGCGCTATGTTTCTCTCATTCCGGAGGATACCTGTACCGTCGTTTACGAAAATACATAAAGCATCAGAAAAGAGGATATAGAGAATGTCTTTTTCTCCCATTAAAGCTTCGGCGCTGATTGAAAAGCAGTACAAGCGCTATTTGGGAACCATGTTCAGCTTGAATGACCCGGATTATCAGCGACAGTTCACGGAACAACTCAACGCGCATTCGATGTTTGTTGCGGGCCCATATCTGGATGCCCATGATAATTTCGAGACGGGCAAAACAACGCGGCAGTTGGTTGAGGAGGGCCTCTTACCTCCCTTTTTCCTGAGATATGGCTTTCATCACGACAGGCCTTTATATACCCATCAGGAACATGCCCTGCGCAAAGCGCTGGATGGAAAGAACATCGTTGTCTCAACAGGAACCCGTTCCGGTAAGACGGAGAGCTTTCTCATGCCCATCCTTGCCGCTCTGGCGGAAGAAGCAGAAAAGGGCACGCTTCATCCCGGCGTCAGAGCTCTGCTGATCTATCCCATGAACGCGCTGGCCAATGACCAGGTGGAGCGCCTGAGAGAGTTGCTCGCGAACACGCCGGAAGTGACCTTTGGCTGCTACACAGGACAGACCCGTGAAAAGATGGATCAGGCGCTTGCCGAATACATAAAGCTCAATAAGAAAACGCCTGGTACCAATGAACTCATCAGCCGTGAGCAGATGAAGGATACGCCGCCGCACATTCTGATCACGAATTATGCCATGCTGGAATACCTGATGGTTCGCCCGGGGGACAATGTGTTTTTTCAGGATGAGACATGGCGATTTGTCGTGCTGGATGAAGCCCATGTCTATCGGGGATCTACGGGCATAGAAGTAGCCATGCTCCTCAGGCGTTTAAAAGCGACCTTAAACAATCAGTCGCTCCAATACTTTATCACCTCCGCAACGCTGGGCGATGAAAACGAGAACGACGCGGTGGCCGCGTTTGCGTCCGACCTGACAGACGAGTCTTTTTCGGAACATGATGTCATTCGCGCCATTCGCGTTCCTGTGCCTCTGCCTCAGAATCCGATAACGGTTCCTGAAACCGTTTATGAAAAAATCTCAACGCGGATAGAGGCTGGCGAGAGCGAAGCGGAAATCGGGCGATATCTCCTGGCCAACTATCCTGAATATACTCTGAATGTCGAGCGGCCGCTGTTCGATTTGATTCATCGGGACGAAACGTATTGGGAATTGAGGCGCATCCTCAAGGCACCCACTTCGATTCGGGAGATTACAAAAAAGCTGAACATGACGGAAGAAGCGCTGGCACAGCTGGTTGCCGTGGCTTCATTCAGCGAATATGACGGCATTCGTCTGCTGGATGCGCGCTATCACACCTTCCTCCGCGCAACGGAAAGCGTGTTTCTCACGCTTCCCCCGAGCAAAAAGCTGTTTTTGACGCGCGCCAAGGAGTACTTTGAGGCGACGGATGGACAACAGTACAAGGTGTTTGAGATCAGTGCCTGCAATGCCTGTCATGCCATTTATTTAGTCGGGCAATTGGATTCGAATATGATTCTGCAGCAGAGCAGCCGACAGGATGCCGGAGACATCTTTTACCTGGGTGAGATGGCTTCCAACACGGATGAGGACGGTCTGGATGTAGAGAGCGAAGACCAGCCGGGACGGCTTTGCGCGCGATGCGGTCATTTCCGGCGCACCAATGTGCGCAGCGAGGCAGGCTGTGAGCATGGCGCTGCTTTTGAGGTCCCGGTGGTGCGCCTGAAGATCAAAGGCGCAGACCACAAACTCAAAAAGTGCGTTTGCTGTGAGGCGGTCAACAACAACGGCATACTCCGTCCATTCTTCACCGGGCAGGAGGCTGTTACGAGCGTTATAGCCACCTCGCTGTTCAACGCACTCCCTGCAAAAACATCTGTTCAAACCCAGCAGACGATTGATACAGATGATTTTGGCTTTGATTTCGGTGATTCAATGTCCATTGGGCATGAAACTGAAACGAACATGGCCAAGCAGTTTCTCTGCTTTTCCGACAGCCGACAGGCATCGGCCTATTTTGCAACCTATCTTGATATTTCATACAGGAAGCTGCTGTACAGGCGCATGCTGACGGAGCAGGTTGAGGCGATGCGACGCCCGATGAAGCTCGCGGATTTCTGCGAAGACCTGAGCGCCGTGTTTGACCGACATGGTATCCTGAAAGGCACTGGATATCGGTTGGAAAAAGAAAGCTGGAAAGCAGTCCTTGCAGAAGCATCGGATATGGCATCGGACGCCTCTCTGCCTGGCATGGGGCTGGTCGCGTTTGGACTGGAACCAGGATTGCTCCCGGCAAATGCCAGGCTCAGGATGGACAAAGAGGAAGTCAACGCACTGTTCAATGTCCTGATCAGCAGCATGGTCAGCGACCTCGCCATTCAACTGCCTGTGGCCATGACGGAGGAAGACCGCGAGTTTTATTCCTACGGAGCCAGAGGCGCTCGATATGTAGCGTGCGGAGGCGATTCTTCAAAGAATCTGAAGAGCTTTATACCCAAGAGCGAAACGCGCAGCAACAAACGTCTGGATTATCTGAAACGTGTATTGGACAAAAAGCTGCCCGGCGAGTATGACGACGGAAAGACACGAAAACTCATGATGGCCTTATGGCAACTGCTGGAAAGAAAGGGGGTTATTGCGCCATTCGACGATGGGTTCCAGTTGAATCACGATAAGCTCTTCCTGTATAGGCCTGACCGGTGGTATCGCTGCGAGAAATGCCATAAGCTCACGCCATACTCTATTGCCGGAACGTGCATGACCTATCGGTGCGGCGGACGCCTCGTCGAAACCGACCCTTACGCGGAACTGGCGGACAATCACTATTTCCGCCTGTGTCACGACATGGAAATGCGTCCTCTCCGGGTCAGGGAGCACACGGCGCAGCTGAATCGCGACAAAGCTTACGAATACCAGCAGGACTTCAAAGACAAGAAGATCGATGTGCTGAGTTGTTCAACGACGTTTGAAATGGGCGTTGACGTAGGCTCACTGGAGACGGTGTTCATGCGAAACATGCCGCCGATGCCATCCAATTATGCCCAGCGAGCTGGTCGAGCGGGCCGCAGCAGGAACAGCGCCGCTTTTGCGCTTACATTCTGCAACCGTTCAAATCACGATTTCGCGTTCTTCGATCATCCTGTCGATATGATCAGCGGACGCATTCACGCGCCGCATTTCAACATCATCAATGAAAAAATCGCCATTCGCCATCTGTATGCTTCGGCTTTGGCGTTCTTCTGGCGCAAGTATTCACAGTATTTCAGCACTGTCGGCAGAATGGCCACGGAAGAAAATGGGGAATCACATGAAGACGGCTTCGCTCTCCTGCAGAATTACCTTCTGGGAAAGCCCGAGGCCTTACGAGAATATGCCCGTCGTTTCCTCCCCGAAGCGTTGTTCAACGCATTCGATTGTGAGCATTTCGGATGGGTTCAGGGACTCATTAATCCGGAAGATGGAATCCTGACACGCGCGGTCGGTGAATACGATTATGAAGTCGACTTACTGGAAAAGGCGCGGCGGGAGGCGTTTCAGGCCAATCGCTCGACAGGCTATTTTGAGCAACGCCTGCGCACATATCGCAATGAGAGTATATTGACATTCCTCTCCCGCAAGAACGTGGTTCCGCAATACGGCTTTCCGGTGGATACTGTTGCGCTGGCCATTGCCAACAAGCACAGTGAGCAGCAATTCGGCGTGGAGCTGCAGCGCGATTTGGCGGTGGCGATATCAGAATACGCGCCGGGCTCTCAGGTGGTGGCAAACGGAGAGTTGTTCACGGGCAGGTATGTCCGCAAGGTCCCTTCCATTGGATGGAAAATGTACGATTACGCTTACTGCGATGAATGTGGGACACTGAACATCCATGTGCATACGGACGACAGAGATCATGAGGCGCTATCGGCCTGCCACATGTGCGGCACGGCGATTGAGAGCAGTGGCATAAAAACATTCATCATTCCGTCATTTGGCTTTGAGATTGATCCGGATGACATCAAAAAGCCGGGGCTGGTGCGCCCCGAAAAGACATACCGCACGGATGTTTCCTATGTCGGCTACCGAAACGATGTTGAACTGAAGCCCGTCAGGATCGGGATGTCGACGGCCATGGTCATGTTCTCGGAGAAAGACGAGATGGCTGTGTTGAACAGATCGGATTTCCACATCTGCGAAAGCTGCGGCTATGGGGAGACCGGGCAGGGCTTTATGCATTCGATCAAAAAGGAACACAACATGCCGAGCGGCCGCAGGTGTCGAAATACATTGCTGAAGCGCTTCTCCCTGGGATATCGCTTTGAAACCGATGTGTTCATGATGCATTTTCCGGATCACCCCATTCCTTACGGCAATGAAGCGGAGGCATACAGTGTTTTGTATGCGCTGCTGAGAGGCATTGTGGATGTGCTGAATCTGGAGGAAAACGATGTGTCGGGCTGCTTGCAGAGCATCAATACGAACAATGGAAGAGGCTACAGCTTTATCCTGTATGATACGACCCCAGGCGGCGCCGGGCATATGCGGCGGCTTCAGGATGCGTCGCTGCTGCAAAGGGCAATCAACAGAGCCAATGAGTTGATGAAAATGTGCCAATGCGGCGGAGCGGAAGGTCATGCGTCCTGCTATGCCTGCCTGCGCAACTACGCGAACCAGAAGCTGCATGATTTGCTGGACCGCTCGCTGGCCATAAGGGTTTTTGAGGGGTTGTGATCGAATCAAAGCCATTTGTTTCGACCATGAAAAAAACGACTTCTATTGGATAACGACTTAAGTCAATCAATGACGCGGAAAGGGGATTTATGACAATGAGTAGCACCGATGGATTCTCGATCAGGAATGGCATTCTGGGAAAGTACAAGGGAGAAGGCGGAGATGTTGTGATTCCCGAGGGAGTCACAGGCATCTGTGCCGAAGCGTTTGCCAAGTGTGAAAGCCTGCGCAGTGTGACGATTCCAGACAGCGTGACGAGAATTTCGAAAGGAGCGTTCAAGGAGTGCCATAGCCTGAAGACAGTAAAGCTCCCAGCGAATATAACAAGAATTGAAGACGACCTGTTCTGTGACTGCATAGAACTCGGTAATGTGACGATACCCGACAGCGTTACAAGTATAGGGAAAGGGGCATTTGGCCACTGCATAAGCATAACTCAGATCGATTTGCCAAAAGGATTGACAAGCATTGAAGAATCTGCGTTTGGTGCTTGTGAATCCTGCCAATGCATTAACATTCCAGGTAGTGTAACGAGTATTGGTCCAGGCGCATTCTATAATTGTAACAGTCTGAAGACAGCAAGCTTTTCTGCTGGGGCGACAATCATCGGGGACAAAATGTTTGGAGGATGCAATAATCTGACAAGTGTGATCATCCCAGACAGTGTTACCACAATTGGAAAAGGTCCGTTTCAAAAGTGTATGTCACTGAAGGACATACACATATCTCCTGATCATCCTGCATTTGAAGTTGTTGATGGCGTTCTGTTTACCAAAGAAGACAGACGTCTTGTCTATTATCCGATCTGGAAGGAACAGAAGGAATATCATGTTCCACAAGGGGTTAAGTGTATTGATGATTCAGTATTTGAGAATTGTCAAAGTTTGGTAAAAGTCTCCCTGCCTGACTCGCTGCTAAGAATAGGATTCCAGGCTTTTCATTTTTGTCATAATCTGGAAAGTATCAATCTGCCAGAAAGTATAACTGATATAGGCGGGTTTGCTTTTTGTTTTTGCAAATTGAAAAGCATAAAGATTCCAAGTCTTGTTAAGATTATTAATTCAAATACTTTTTCCTGCAATGATTTGGTTGATGTATCGATACCTTATGGCGTTACGGCAATTTACTCATCGGCATTTGATTGCTGCAATTTTACGGATGTTATTATTCCAAATAGTGTCGTTAGCATCGGTGTAGAGGCTTTTCGCAATTGTGAAAAGCTAAAGAACCTGACTATACCGGACAGCGTGAAGAGGATTGGGCAAAATGCATTCAGCAACTGCTATAATCTGGAAAAAGTGACAATTACAGGAGCGTCCCCAACAGACACAAAAAGGAAAAAATGGGAAAAACATTTCCCAAATGTAAAGGAGATTGTCTTCCAGTCGGGGGCCCCGAAAGAAATTCCTGCGCCTGAAAGACCTACTTCTTCTCCGTCTTATTCTGTCTTAAACCTCGATGTCGATTCAGTTCTTAATATGTATAATACTGTTTTGGATTTGGGAGATGAAATGGATGCCACGGGAACTGGTGTACAGCTGCTCTCGGGTGGGGAGAAAACGACAAGGAATGCTTTTAATCATGAACTTGGTCATTATTTATTATATCTGGTTGGTGATTCCAGCATCGTGACAGAGGATCAAGCAGCGCTGCTTAGTCTCGTTTTAGCCGATGGAAGGATCCAACTTTCTACTTCACAAGTGAAAGAACTTGCTGAAGGACTTGATGCTCCAGACCCCGGCGAGTTTTTGTCACTCAAAGCTTTCTTATTAACCGATATTGCCATGTCCAAGGAAGGGGGGAAATTGGTAACTACAAGTGTCAAGTCCTTGCTGGTAATTCATAAAGCATTTGGCCAAATGCTGTTGGTACTGAATGAAAATGAGAATTCACGCCGCCGATACGAAGATTATATCAATCAGCTGGAAGAGCTTGTGTCTTCAACCAATGAAGCTTTGAAAAGGAAAATGAATATGGAAGAGGAAGACGTAGCTTCAAACAAAAAGGCCGTTGGCAAATATACAGCAGTCATGCCCACCGACGAACTCTATTCGCATTATGGTAAGTTGAAGCGGGAAGCTGACAAGTTCAAACGTATGGGGGTTCAGTATGTTCAGAATAATGGTGAAGAATACCAAGGACTGAGTATTCTTAAAATCCTGGATAACAATGGTCATAAGGACACTAATCTCTATCGCAAGCTAAAAACCGCTATGTCTGATGACAGCTATGATCTCGATCAAACTGTCCTTAAGATGGCTCAGGTTTTCCGTGTCGATGAGTCTGTGTTTAATTCCCGGCATGATGATGAGGGAGACATCCATGATTGTTTAATGGATAAAAAGTGGAAGTTCTCCGCTCTGCGCTCTTTTGCCTGGACGCTTGCTGATCTGGCAGATCGGGAAGGGAAATCCATTGATGATTATGCCTTTGATGATCTCGTTGCATTGTGTGCTTTCATTGAAGAACGAGAGTGGTTGAACTATGAAGAAGGAAGTTGGTTCGACGGCCTCTGTGGACATCCGGATATCCATGTGTTCTATATGCCTGGCAAGATGGTCGAAAGTGGTGAAGCCGATGAGATTTGTACAGTACTGTCATACAATCCCATCGCTTCTTTGGATGCGTTCCGCAGTGATTTGTCGCAGCTCAAAAATGCAATGATCCAGTTGCACAATGGGCTCCTGAAGACAAGAAATCGGAGTGAAAAACTTGAGTCGGCCGCTGCCGCTGTATTGCAGGCCTGGTGTGTCATGGCAATGTCCGCCAAAGTCCCGTTCTTCAGCGAAGATGGTCCTATGTTTTTCTTCCATTCATATCCCTCAGATGCTTTGAACACCAAAGCTTTGCCAGTTGATGCAAAGGCCACATTCATAACGAAAGCTGCGCCTAAGCCTAAAAAGGCAGAGGTGTCTTCCGGTATGGAAAGCGTTTCCAACTATGAAATTGTCAAAGGCGCAGATGGAAAAGAGCGAGTTAAACTTGGCGAATACCCCGTTGGATCGCCGATTACCTGGCTTGTTCTGGAGAAGAAGGGGCAGGAGCTCCTGTTGCTGTCTGAGTTCGCGCTGGATGCCAAACCATTCTGTGATTCTTCCTTTCGCGTAGAGTCGACCAATGAGTGGCATGGATGCACTCTAAGAACCTGGCTGAATGATGACTTCTATACCGAGGCGTTCTCCGATGAAGAGCGCAGGATGATCATGGATGACACCCATGATACCTATAAAAAAACAGCGGCTGGTGAAGAAGAGACTCCTGCCGAAACTGATAAGGTATTCCTCCTGAGCGCAAGAGAGGTCAGAAAGTACTTCCCGCAAGAACGCGACAGGATCTGCAAGGCGTCTGCCTATGCAAAAGAACATGGAGCAGAGATAGAAGCTGGCCCCAATCAGTGCAGCTGGTGGCTTCGCAGTCCAGCCGTAGAAGCGATGGGTATTTCAGGCTTTGCAGCCAGTATACGTGCTAATGGCGCTGGAAAAGGCCGGGGTATTTATTCTGGTGAAACCTGTGTGCGCCCTGTTATTCGTGTTAAGAGCAGTGAGTTTACGTCAACTGAAGTTTTAAAAGACATAACGGGGGATACCGACAAAACTTCTGTCGCTGTAACTACCGGCGAAGAGAGGATTGGGACACTGAAAGCATCAGAGCTTGATGAAACTGTCAATTATGCAGAAGATGAATGTGAACAGACGTCTGATAGACCTTTAACGGCAGAAGAGCAGAGGGTCATTCATACCGCACAAAGCGTGCTGGCAAATATGCAGTCGCAAGTGAGCTCCACAACTTCTGCTCTTGAAAAGCATCAGGAAAACCTTCGCAAGCAGCAGGAGGAAAAAGAGCATCGCATAGAGGAGGCTAAGGGTAAAGGGAAGTCCATTCATGATGAAACCAATATGTTGGCAGTGCTTCTCATTGAGGAAGCGCTCGGCCAGCTGAATCGTGATGAAAACGAGTTTGCTCAAATCTACGCGGAAGACTTTGCCGCCTACGATGAACAGGAGCTAATCGGACTGCGCAGAAAAGTTATGTCGACGATTCATGATGAGACTGTCATTGAATCCGCCAAAGAAGATATGCTTGACAGGCCTTTGGATGATCGATTCTCCATTTCAACAGCGAATTACTTCAATGTGGGCACGGACTGGAACCTCGATGCTAAGGGCGCCTCAGCAATCGAAATAACGAAGCTATGGTACAAGGAAAGCGAGATGACGCAGCTTCTTCAAAAGATGGAAGAATACAAAGAAAAAACGAGACAAGGTGTCTTTGATCAGCTGACCGCCTTCCGGCCAGAATGGTCCAGCTTCAAACAGCTTCGGGAAGATCTGCATATTAGCATATCTTCAAACAGCGAACCTGTGCCAGAAGCTCATAACCTCTTCCATGTGAAGCAAGGTCGAGATTTGGATGTGAAGATTACTCTGACTAATCCAGCATTGGGATATGTTATCATCCCTGTAATGAACGTATTTGCCTCGTGTTGGAAAGTTTCACCGGAGGAAATCTGGGATGCGGCTTTGCAGAACAGCATTACAGATAGCCGTGGCCAGTCCTATTCCTCCCGCAGTGATGCGATAGCTGCAAAAGCTGCAGCACTCTCTCAGCTTAAACCACCGTCAGGTTCCGCACAGACGACCACGGAGTCGGCTCCGGTTCAAAGACCCGCGACTACCCCTCGCCAAACTCAAACTGTCGATTCTGAAAAGGAAAGAAACGCAGTAAAGGGAGAACGAATCCAAGCCAGAATAGATGAACTCACTGACGAAATGAATTCACTTCATGGTTTGTTCGCAGGCTTCAAGCGCAGAAAGCTGCAAAAGGAAATTGACGAATTGAAGGAGGAATTGAAAAACTTGTAAGTTGTTTTGATTTACACTCCATTTGTTAGACCAGTATGGTTACTAACGTAAGAGTTCACACAAAAAGCACCGCCGGGAAAGCCTGCTTGACTCACCTTCCCGACGGCATCTGAACAGATACTGAGAGAGATAGAGAAAGAGGTCAACGGCAATGAGCAACATGAAGAATTTTCGGATCAAGAAAAATCGTGTTCGGGCTGGAGTTTGATTTCTGACAGATTAGTCAGGCGCGCAGAAAGATGAATGAAAGGAAGGCTAATCATGGAAATTACAACCAAGATTTATATCATCGCAAATGATCTGGACCTGATGGCGAAAGCAATCGAGGAAAGGAAAAATTCTCTTTTGGGTTCCACTTTCTTATCCTGCCATAAGATTGAAGCAGGGGAACGGAAAGAGCCATGGTATTACTATGTTGACGAAATTGACGGTTATAGCCCTTACTACGCCGCCAGAGGCGGGAGCAAAGGTAATGACTGGCAAGGGATGCTGGAACGCAGCGGCATACTCCTTGGAAACAATGGAGCTGTCATTTTTATGCGGACAAGCCCGGATGAAGACATGTATGAAGAGTATCAGTGGTCATCCCCGTCTGGATATGTTGAGAGCTATACCATAAGTGAAAACGTAAGAATATACAATATGAGTCTGGGAAAATTCTATAAGAAATTGGGAGAGACAGTTGGCGAAGCGGTCGTTCAGATATATAAAGAAGCCTCAAAGGGCAGAGGTGAGCAATTTAACATTTCCAATCTCCTATGGGAGAAAGAAAGCCGACAGTATTGGCAAAAAGCCTCTACCGCCTGTGAGAATGGGACAACGCTGCGGGAATGGATTGAGACATGTCGCAAAGACATATCCCAATCAGATCGAGAAGCATATGAAGAGACAGTGCAACGGATCGATAAGGAAGCAAAGATCGAATTTGATTTTCACCTGTTTGATTGTGTTTCATATGCTAATCAATCAGTCGAAAAAGGTATAGAAGAGCGAGGAGGCAGCGTGTATAACAGATTGGATAAAATGACTGATTATCTGGTGGTTTCGCTGGCTCCAATTAAGTCGAGTATGTATCGGCTATACGAGGAGGCACAGGCGCGGAACATTTGCGTTGTGAGTGATTATCAGGTGTATCAGGCATTGCTCAATACGCCCCCTCTTTTTAAATATGGGAGACCGAGGTCAGGTATAAAGCCTATGGACCGAATCATGACCTATAAGAAAGACAAGATTGAACGAGAAAAGCAGCGCAAGTCCGAAGAAGCCAAGCGCCTGCGCGAGGAGAAGCGCCGCCTGCTCGCCGAGGAGAAAATGCGCCTCGCGGAAGAGGCCCGCAAACGCAGTGAAGAAAAACGCAGCGCACTTTATGAAGCGAAGCAAAAGGAAGCTGAGGAACGGCAACGTCTGAAAGAAGAAGAACAGCAGAAGAAGGCTGAGCAGGATCGTCTGGCCCGTGAGGCAAAGGCCCGGAAAGAGCAGGCTCGTCGAGAGGCTATCGCAAACGCAAAAATCCTCTGTGCCCCGGGCGAAGAGCCGGTGGATATTCGTAGGTACATGGAAACGCTGTTTGCCAAGCTAGACGAGGCGTATCCAGAAAAGAAGATTTCCCGCTTGTACCAGGACCACAAGAAGTGGGGCGAGAGAGTCACAAAGCTTTATCGCCTTCTGGGTTATCCGGATGGGAATGCGTTCCTGGAGGCGTATGGCTATACAGTTGAGATGAGCGCTATGGGGAGGAAAGCATCAGTTGATCCCATCGCCATCATGGAGGAACTCCATCGCCGTTATCCGGATGGCGGCGCAGAGAGTATGACTGCCCTGCAGGCTGACAATCCGGATATTCCTTGGAAAACGCTGGCGAACAATGCAAAGGAATACTTCGGGAACACGCTGGCGAAGCATTTGAAGGCGGAAGGAATACTGAAATGAAGCGCTTGGTATGGGTGGTTGTCCACTCATGCGGGAGATCATGTCAATGATGACAGTAAGGAGCACAGCCGACGGCAAAACTGATCTGCACATAAAAAACTTAGTAACATTATGAAAGAGGTGGAGCGTAAGTCCCAAAGTGGACAATCGAAAGCTGAAGAGGCTGCAATTGGAACTACAGCGGCGTATGCAGTTGACCTTATGGACATCCGCAAGGAAATCGGCAAGCCATACCTTTGCGCTTTTTTCGACCACGGTGAAATCGAAATCAGCTCCTGCGTTATCTGCATTGACAGCCTAGGTGGTGGCTGGTATACTGTATTTGGAAACAGAATTATTTTGCCTTTTACCAGAGCTGTTCAAGCTGCTGCGACTGGCCTCCGATGACTCTGTGAGAGCCGTCCCACGAGGCGTTTCGGACGTAGTGACAGGGGCTTGTACATCTGTCTCCGTGGCTAGGCTCTTCTCCGCGAAGCGGTCTTCTGCAATTGGGGCCCAGGGCTCACTGGCAGATGATCGCTTCTTTTTTTGTTTACTTCTCCTTGCTGAATCGCCGCCACCATTGAGCTTTCGCCCTCTCCCTCAGAAACAAAGCCGGGGCAAAACCGAGGTGATTTTTCCTTTACGCGCCCGCCCGCGCGCGTGAGGGAAAGCACCTCGAATTCTGACCCCATTTTTGACCACAATTCTGACCACAATTTGGGATGAATCACCTTTATCTCAATTTAGCTGAAATCTGAAATCCCTTGATTTGCTTGACTTTTGCTTATGCCAGTTTATGGCCTGTTTTGATATAGAATCTAATTCGAGTCCCGCCATCAGCACCAAGCGCCCGGAACCTCGTCGTTCCGGGCGCCTTTGTATGCGTCTTCAGCTTGCCGCTCAAATGTTTCCCGCGATCAGCGCGACGCCGGAGACGATCAGCAGCAGCACCACAATCCGGCGCACCTTCTTCTCGTCGATCCATCGGGCGCTCTTCATGCCCAGCCATAGCCCCGCCAGCATGAAGGGCGCCAGGATCAGCGTCTGCCGCAGCGCCGCGCCGGTGATGATGCCCATGGCCACGTACAGCGCGATGCGGAACACGTTGCCCGCCGCGAACACGGCGCACATGTTCGCCTTGAAGGCCTCGCCGCTGTCGGTGGTGCGGCCCATGTAGGCGGCCATCAGCGCGCCCACGCCGAACAGGCCGCTCAGCACGCCGGAGAGCACGCCGATGACCAGAAACGCCGCGGTGGAGCCCTTCGCCTTCTTCCCGCCGCGCTCCCGCAGCAGCATTTCCACGCTCAGCGCAATGACCACCAGTCCGAAGAACACCTTGACGGCGGACGCATTCACGCTATTCAGCAGAAACGCGCCCACGGCGCTGCCCAGCAGCGTCATGACCGCCGGCGGAACAAAGATCGCCGCGCGCAGGCTTTTGCGGCCTCTCCAGGTCATGATGACGTTGGTGGGGAAGCCCAGTAGCAGCTCCACCGGCGCGATGTTGGCCACGCTGTCGCCGAAGCTCATGATGGAGTTGAATACCAGCGTGTTCGCGAAGCCGCACAGGCCCTTCACGTAAAACGCGGCCAGCGCCGCGACGATCCACAGGAGCATGCTCCCGCCTCCTTCCGCCGGCAGCCCCGCCGCCGACGAGGACAGTATAAAGCGCCAGGGCGCGGCTGTCAAGGCGGGGTTGGGGAAACGAAGGTTATGCGTGGATGAAAAAACCGGCTGGCGACAGAGCGCGCAGCCGGTGTAAGGCAGAATGGCTTGGATTGGGGACAATGGAAGTCCTGGCGGTCCTTATTCCGGGAAGCTGATCTCTTCCACCTGCGCGCACCCGCGCAGGGCGGTGAGCCTCACGGTGCCCTCATCCCCGGGCTCCAGCGCCGGCAGCGTCGCCTTCACGAACGCCGCGCCCGCCGGCAGCTCGATGGTCTCCTCCCAGACACCGTTGGAGGCCAGGAGCGTGGCCCCCTCCGGGGATCGGGCGGACACCACCGGGGCGCAGGGGGTCTTCAAAAAGCGCACGGTGTAGCTGGCATACGCGCCCTCGTCCAGCTGCAGCAGCAGGCTGCCCAGCGGGTCCTTCCGGGGCGGCGGCCCGCCGAAGGAAATGCCGTCCGGCACCCGCGCGCCGTCCTTCATGACCAGGCGCGTGCCGTCCTCGGCGCGGTAGCCCATGGGGTTGCCCAGAGCCCAGCCGCCGCTGAAGCCCACGGGGTCGTAGCCTGCCCCGGGCAGCGCGATGCCCTGACGGCGCTGGCAATGGCGGTGCGCGTCCGCGTTCACGCGGCAGTTCTCATAGCGCACGGCCTCCAGCAGCGCGTCGAACAGGCGGGCGGACTCCGCGTAGCCGGGCCTGGGGCTGCCCTCGGTGCAGAATTTCAGCACCGCGTCGAAGCCCTCGGGCAGCTGGTAGGCGCAGGCGCCGGAGTCCTCGTCATTCTCAACGGATTTCCACACCCACAGGTTGAAGCCCATGTGATGCGCCGCCGCGATCTCGTAGAACACGGCCATGTCCGGGTCCTTGAGCCGCCCCTCGCCGATCCACACCGGCACGTTCAGGCGGCGCTGCACCTCGATGAACTTGTACAGCTCCCGCTGCTCCGGCGACACGTTATACAGGTGAACGGACACGCCCCAGTTGTGGCAGTCCGGGTCGTAATCCCGATGGAAAATGCTCATGTTCGTGGAGAACAGCGTGCCCTCCAGGAAGCAGATGTGGTTTTTGTCGTGCCTGCGGATGCGGGCGATGGCGTCGTCGTAGAAGCGCTCCAGCTCCGGCGTCAGGTGATGCCAGCGGCCGATGGAGATGGGCTCGTTCAGCAGGTCGTAGCCGCCCACGATCCAGCGGTCGCCGTAGCGCCGGGCGATCTCCTCCCACAGCGCCAGCGCGCGCTCCCGGCTTTCCGGCTCCATGAACATGCGGGGGATGTTGTCCAGCCCGTCGTCGCAGGCCAGGCCGGACTGGCCGCCCGGCGCGCCGTGCAGGTCGATGATGGCGTATATATGGTACTTTTCGCACCAGTCCAGCACCCGGTCCAGCATGGCGAAGCCCTCTTCGCTGAAGCGCAGCTCCGGCTCCTCCGGCAGCAGCGCCCAGGCCGTGAGGGGCAGGCGCACGGAATTGTAGCCCCACGCCGCCATGGCGCGGATGTCCGCCTCGCCCAGGTGATTCAGCCACCAGCGGGGCCAGAACCGGCGGGCGTACTCGCTGCCGCACAGGTCCCGGATCACCTGGGTCATGGTTCGGCCGCTGGTGAAGCGCCTGGGCAGCGCCAGGCCGGGATTCATGCTGTCGCCCATGTAGCCGGTGCCGATGCCCAGCATGAAGCCCTCGGGGTTGGTCCAGTTGCCCGCGCCCCAGCCCCGCAGCAGCACCTCTTCGCCGGCGGCGTTGACGGTCGTCATGCCCTCCGCCCGCAGAAAGCCCTTCACCCGGCTGTTGTCATATCGGTTGCTCACGTGAATTCCACCTTTCTGTCGCGCATCGCCGTCAGCGCGACGGGACGCTTATTTCCTTGCCCGGTTCCAGTTCATAGCGGCTGCCGCCCAGCAGCAGCGCGCCGCCGGGGGCGGTGGCGCAAACCGTCACGCCGCCTTCGTCCATGCGCACGCGCACCTGGCCCTTCGGCAGGGGCACCGTGCAGTCGAAGGATTTCAAATCGCCCAGCTTCGGCGCCACCTCGAAGGTCTCATAGGCCACGCCGGTGCGCTTCACCCCCGCGCGGTAGCGGCCCAGCAGATAGATTGGGCTGCAGCTCCAGGCGTGGCACAGCGACTTCTCGAAGGGATGGCCGTACATGGCGTAGTGCTCCGCGCCGGACTGGGTGGGGTCGAACTGCTCGTAGAGGGTGGTGGCACCCAGCTTCAGCATGGCGCCGTAGTATTCCCGGATGGAGGCCTCCAGCCCCTCGCCGCTGCCCATCTCGCAGTGCACCAGGTTCTCATAGAACTTGAAGTAAGGCGTGGTGATCTGGGGCACGTCGTCGTTCAGAATGGCGTGCTCGTAGAGCGACTGCCTTCTGGCCTCATCCATGGGCAGGAACAGGCAGGCCAGGATGTTGCTGTGCCGGCTGACAAACCGCTTGCCGGACTCGTAGCTGTCCACGAACGCCCCCTTCTCCGCGTCCCAGAAGGAGGCCAGCACCGCCTTTTGCAGGGCATCGGCCTGGGCGGCGGCTCCCTCGCTGTCCTCGCCCAGCAGCGCGCAGATGTTTCCATAGGATTGCAGCGCCCGGGAGAAGAGCACCTGCTCGCCGCACAGCGCGCCGGTGCGGTCCATGGGCGCCCAGTCGATGAACACCCAGTCCCGCTCCCGGCCGCGCACGAAGCCGTCCGGGTCCACCCGGCCGCGGCAGAACGCCATGATCCGCCGGGCCTGGGGGAAGAGGCGGCGCAGCAGATCCAGGTCGCCGTAGGTCTCGTAGTATTCATACAGGCCGATCATCCAGTAGAAGGTGTAGTCCACGATACCGTTGATGTGGGCCTCGAAGGGCGGCTTGCCCGCCAGGGCGATGAGGGTGCGGCGCTCGATGTCCCGGTCGAAGAACAGATAGCGGTTCACGAACAGGCTCTGATAGGCGTCGCCGGACCACACCCACCGGTCGCGCTTGATGCCGTCCAGGAAGAATTCCCGGGAATTCAGGTGGAAGGTGTAGGCAGCCACGTCCCACACGTCGTTGATCACCGCCTCGTCGCAGCGGAACGCGCCGCGATAGGTCACGGGCAGGTATTCGTATTCGGCGCTCACCTCGGCCGCCGCGTCGCTGGAGAAGATATAGCGGAAGGCCTGGGCGTCGTAGTCGGCGCCGGCCGCGCCCTTCACCTCCCGGCGGATGACGCACCACTGGGCGCTCATGGCCTCCTCCCGGGACTCGCCGAAGCGCAGGGCGTAGTCGCCCACACCGGAAAAGCGGAAGTGGGTGCGGGCGAAGGTCTCCCTGCCGAAGTCAAACAGCACGCCGCCCTCCACCGGCTCCTTTTTCACATACCGAATGGGCTCACAGGCGAAGGGGAACACGTCCGGGGCCTTGTCCGGCGCGTCGAACCAGGCGCAGCTGTCCGCCGGGGCGGGGCTGCCGGCCAGGTCGTCCGCCAGCCAGCTCTCGTCGGATTCCACGCCGCCCTCCACATAGAGGCAGGGGAAGCTCTCCCGGTTGGATACCGTGACGCTCAGCCGCATGGGTCCGTCGCCCAGCGGGATCTCATGCTGGCCGCCGTACTCCGTCTTGCGGCGGCCCTGCCAGACGGTGACGGCGAATTCGCCCCGGGCCCACACGCGGATGGTGCCGCCCCGGCCTGAAATTTCTCTGGTGAAGCGGACGCAGCTGTCCGGGGAATACACCTTCCACACCGGCGGCGAGGGCCAGCCGTACTGGGTGCGGCGGTTGTGCAGAAGCAGGTTGTGGTAGATCTCGAACTCACCGAATTTCCATATCCAACGGGCCATGTCTTCCTCCCCTTTTCCTCATAGTTTTCGCTGGGTGCCGCGCAGGAAATAGGCCGGCGTGCAGCTCCAGGCGTGGCAGTAGCTGTTCACGATGGGCGAGCCGTAGGGCGACTCGTCCGGGTTCGCGGGATTGTACAGCTCGAAGAAGGTGTCCGCCCCCAGCTTCACCATGCCGCCCCAGTAGTCCAGCATCACGCGGCGGGCCTGATCCGGGCAGCCCACGTGATACAGGGCGTCCACGTAGTGATGCATCATGTAGGGCGACACCATGATGGTGGCCTCCGGCTCCTTCGCCACGGCCTCCAGCGCCCTTCGCGCCGCCTCTTGGGGCAGCACGTCCGCCAGGGCGAACCACACCTGCGACGCCCAGGAGACCTGCCTTTCCGCGCCGCTCAGGAACAGCCCCCTGGCCGGGTCGTACAGCCGCGCCACCGCCGCCGCGCTGCGGGCCTCGATCTTCTCCTCCAGAGCCTGGCGGCCCGCCGCCTCATCCAGCAGCTCCATCAGCCGCAAGGCGTCCCGGGCGCAGTAGATCCACACCGCCTGGCCCGCCGCCTGTTTGTTCAGCGTCAGGTTCCAGTCGATGAAGAAGGCGCTCTGATCCACCATGTTGGCCCGCGTCTCCGGGCCGTCCGACTGCTTCTCGCGGGTGAGCGACTTGGCGTTGCCATCCCGCACCAGCTGGGTTTCGGGATCGAAATAGCTCTCGGACAGCTCCAGCTGCCTGAGCGCCACGGGAAGCAGGTCCCGCCCGGTCTCCCGGTCGCCGGTGTGCTCCACGTAGTCCTTCAGCGTGGAGATGAAGAACAGGGCGTAGTCCGCCATCCAGTTGTCGTCGCCCTCCAGCTTCGGCTCGGTGAACAGGCAGGCGGTGAGCTGGCCGTCGTCGTTGGCGGCGGCGGCGAACAGATAGAGGCAGCGCCTGACCAGAGCGTCGCCGTGGAAGGTGGCGTAGCTGGTGAGCGCCTGCAGCCGCAGATCGCCCAGCCACAGCCGGCGGTCGCGCTTGGGGCCGTCCTCGAAGAAA
This sequence comes from uncultured Eubacteriales bacterium, assembly GCA_902790345.1. Classification (GTDB taxonomy): domain Bacteria; phylum Bacillota; class Clostridia; order Christensenellales; family Aristaeellaceae; genus Firm-10. The sequence goes on from CADARO010000004.1 coordinate 44,030, forward strand.
TCCTGCATGCAGCCGCGCAGCGTGCGGGTGGCCACCCGGTCGATGGCCTCCTCCTCTGGCGTGCCAGAGAAGGGCGCCAGGGCGCTGTCGTCCGCGCTGGTGGTGGAATCCACCCAGGCGTCCTCTACCGTGAGGCGGAACTTCATGGAAACGGCCAGCACTTCCACGCGCAGGTATCGGAAGGCGTAGCGCCTTTCCAGGCTCAGCGCCCGGGGCAGCACGTCCACGTGCACCTGCTCCTCCTGGATCCAACCCCGGCTGATCCAGCCCTTGTAGCCCTCTACCGACTCGTTCAGCTCCCGCTTCGATTCGCAGAACTTCAGCCGCAGCCACACCGGGGCGTCCGGGTGACTGCCCGTGTAGTTCAGCTTCAGCGTCACATGGCCCACGTGGTGATTGCCGAAGTCCAGCAGCAGGCTGTCGCCTTCCGCCATGGCCTCCGCCGGGAGACCGCTGACCGGGCGAACGCGCTGCACGCGCAGCGCGGGCTTGAGCGCGTCGGCCTTTTTCAGGTATTCTGGTCTGTGATCCATCGCGACCCCTCCATGCCACATTTGTTGAGTTTGATGATTTTATTATATCGTATGTGGGTCGGTGAAGTCAATGGAGGGGCGGCGCGGAACCCGCCGGGCCCCTGCACCGCCCTAACCGATTCGCGGCCACCGGATCTGCGCGCGATGGGCAAATCCGGTGGCCGCGATTGTCATTGATTCAGATGTCTCGGCGAATGACGCATGCGCGAGGTGAACGGCGCGCGTCTCCCCACCTGTGGCTTGCCCTTCAGTTGAGCGTGAAAAGCCGATCGCCCTTGACGAGCCTGACGGCCTTGTCAAAGACCACCGCGTCATGCTCCGCCGTGAAGGACTGATCGTTTCCGTTCAGCGCGACGCCCTTCACCGTCTCCGGCAGGGGCAAGACCCATTCCCTGAGCGTCAGGCCTCCGTAGAGCACATTGAGCTCCGCCCGGCCGTCCCGCCACTGGAAAGTGCCCCACGCGCCGTCCAGCGACCAGAAGTATTCGCCCTCATGCAGCGGCACCATGCCCATGCGATGCCTGCGCATGTCGTAGCGGAAGCCGGAATAGCTGAGCAGCAGCGCGTAGCTGGCCATGCTGCGGGCGTAGTTCGAGCCGCATTCCATTTCGTTCCAGGGATTGCGCTTTTCGCCGTCGTAGCGCTGGCGGATGCCCCGCACGACTGCCAGGCCCTCCTTCTCAAAGCCGTGCCGGATCATGTGCGTGGCGGCCTGATACTCAAAGCCGTGCATACATTCCTCGGCGTAGGGCACGGGCACGACCGGCTTCTCCTTGCCCTCCGGCCAGTCGCAGATCACCAGGCCCGCGTCGTCATTGAGGCCATAGATGCGGCAGGGATTGAAGTGATTGCGCAGGGAGGGCTTGAAGTTATGGCGGTAGATGGCCTGCAGCGCCGAATCGACGTGTGCCTGATCCAGGATCTCGCCCACGCCCGCCATCTCGCACATCCACTGGGCCAACACCTGATCCACACCGCAGCCCTCGGCAATCTGATACTTGATTTGCCCGGCTTCGTCGCTCCAGTAGGTGCCGACGGTATCGCCGCCGGTGAGCGTGCTGCCGCTCTCATAGGGCATCAGGATGTCGCGATCCCGCACGTCGATCTTCTGGAAGTAGTATTCTCCGTTGAACAGTTCGCGGTCTATGTAGGCCCCGCCCTGTTCGGAAAGCCGGCGATAGAGGGCGGCGTCGGTGTCGCCCATGGCTTCGGCCATTTCGGCGGCCGCCTTCAGGGCGCCCACGTAGAAGCCGTTCAGCCAGGCGTTGGGGCCGAAGAGCTCCATGTCCAGGGTGTGATGCTGGCGGCCGGAAATGACGCCTGTGCGCTCGGGATCCCATCGGTCGGCGTTGGAGGGAGACCAGGCGAATTCCAGGGATTTTTTGACCTTCGGCCACCAGGTTTTGAGCCATTCGTCGTCGCCCGACAGCTTCCACTCCCGATAGGTCTTGATGACGCCGCCCATCTGCCCATCCACGCAGGGCCTGAAGCGGGACCGCTCACGCCCCAGGGGCAGCTGCAGCCGGAAGGGCATGCCGCCATCGTCCCGCAGGTTGTAGGTGTAGTCCAGCTCGCGCATGGAGCGCTCCAGGGAGGGGAACAGAAACGGCAGGGCCATGGCGTAATTCCACACGTGGGTGCAGCTGCCCTCGCAGCTGCCGGCGTCGCACTGACAGCCCTCGAAGCCGTAGAACTGGCCGTCCGACAGGCGCATGACCGTGGCCGATTTGAGCACCGCGATGTTCGAGCCCACGGCCTCCAGCGCTTCCGGAGGCAGGGTCGAGGCGTACAGCGCGTCGTGGAAGGCGGTCGTCTCCTCGCTCAGCCGATCCCACTCCGCCATGGCGTACTCGGCCACGCTTTCCGCGCTGGCGAACAGCCTGGCATAGTAGTTTTTCCAGCTGTTGTTGCCGTGGCATACGGGGTCGTCGCTGTCGCAGGGCGACCAGTAATTGACGCAGTTGGGATAGTACCATCCGATCAGGAAGCGCTGGCGCCAGGTCTCGCCGGGCTTCAGCGTGGCGCGCACGGCGACGGTGGCTACGTCCTCGACGCTTTTCAGTTCCTCATACGCGCGGGGGCGGAGGGCGCCGGGCGCGGTGAAATCCTGCCAGAAGACGCCCAGGTTGTCGAACCAGCTGCCGCGATACCAGTACAGCTGCGCCTGCATGTCGCCACTCGCCGGCACGCCGAAGATGAGCGAGCCGTACTCCGGATGGCAATCGTCCGCGAAGTCGTCGGCCAGCTCGACGCCCTGGAAGCTGCCGCTCTTCACGAGGCGATGCACGTGGTTCTTCTTCGAGGGGTTGTTCACCGACAGCTCCAGCGTGTAGTCCAGCGTCTCTTCGGTGCTGTTGTTCAGCTCCACCGTGAAAAACGCGGCGGGTATGCTGGAGTCGTCCGGATTGG
>CADARO010000005.1 GCA_902790345.1 uncultured Eubacteriales bacterium
CTTTGTGCCGAGTATACCGGAAAGTCTTACCTATGTCCTGACACAAACCCTTACCTATGTCCTGAAACTTTCTGTTACCGATGTGCTGAAACTGGACAAGGCCAGACCATCCCCGCCCTGCTGACACCATTCCCTGAAACCGGAGGTATCCCCCTTGGTCTTTTCGAGCCTGACGTTTCTGTTCGTCTATCTGCCCATCACGCTGGCGGTGTACTATCTCGCGCCGCTGAAGGCGCGCAATCTCGTGCTGCTGCTGGTGAGCCTGCTGTTCTACGGCTGGGGCGAGCCGGTGTATATCGCCGTCATGACCGCTTCCGTGGCCATCAATTACGCGTATGGCCTCCTGGTGGAGAAACACCGGGCAAACGACAAAAAGGCGCGCCGGATCGTGCTGTCCAGCGTGCTCTTCAACCTGGCGCTTTTGTTCTTCTTCAAATACTTCGACTTCGCGGTGGAGAACCTCCGCCGCATTCCCATGCTCTCAGGGCTGCGGCCCCTGGGGCTCACGCTGCCCATCGGCATTTCCTTCTACACCTTCCAGACCATGTCCTACACCATCGACGTGTATCGCGGGCAGGCCCGGGCCCAGAGGAACATCGTCACCTTCGGCGCGTTTGTGACGCTGTTCCCGCAGCTCATCGCCGGCCCCATCCTGCAGTATCGCGACCTGGACCGGCAGCTCACCGACCGGACTCACAGCGCGGATCAATTCGCCTCGGGGGTGGAGATCTTCTGCGTGGGCCTGGCGAAGAAGGTGCTGCTGGCAAACAGCATAGGCTCCCTGTGGGACGTGTACAAGGCCATGAACCCGGCCTCCCTCACCGCGCTGGGGGCCTGGATGGGCGTGATCGCGTTTTCATTCCAGATTTATTTCGATTTCTCCGGCTATTCCGACATGGCCGTGGGGCTGGGGCGCATGTTCGGCTTCGAGTTCATGCGCAACTTCAACTACCCCTATATTTCCCGCAGCATCACCGAGTTCTGGCGGCGCTGGCACATCTCCCTGGGCTCCTGGTTCAGAAATTACGTCTACATCCCCCTGGGCGGCAACCGGCGGGGCGTCAGGCGGCAGCTGTTCAACATCCTCGTGGTGTGGGCCGCCACCGGCTTCTGGCACGGGGCCAGCTGGAATTTCCTGCTGTGGGGGCTGTATTTCGCGTGCCTTTTGATGCTGGAAAAGCTGTTCCTGCTCAAGTGGCTGGAGAGGGCCCCCCGCGTCCTGGGGCACGTCTACGCCCTGTTCTTCATCGTGCTGGGCTGGGCGCTGTTCGGGCTGGAGGATCTGGGCCAGTGCGCCGCGTATGTGTCCGCCATGTTCGGCGGCGGCGCGGGGCTCTGGAGCGCGGCGGACGGCTATCAGCTGTCCAACTACCTCATGCTGCTGCCCGCGCTGGTGATCGGCTCCACGCCCCTGGCGGCGCAGCTGTTCAGCCGCCTGAGTCCCCGGGCCAGGGGCGGCGCGGCGCTGGTTCTGTCGGCGCTGGCGCTGGCGGTGTGCACCGCCTATCTGGTGGACGCCACCTACAACCCGTTCCTGTATTTCCGTTTCTGAGGAGGCGCGCATGAAGAAAGCACTCATCGTTCTGTTCGCCGCCTTCCTCGGCGGGTTTCTCATCCTGAGCCTGGCGCTGCCGGATCGGGTGTTCTCGCCTCTGGAGAACCGCAATCTGGCGCAGGCCCCGGCCTTTTCATGGGAGCGCGTGTTTTCCGGCGCGTTCGAGGCGGACGCGGAGACCTATGTGACCGACCAGTTCGCCCTGCGCGACGGCTGGATGGCCATGAAAGCGGTGTGCGAGCGGCTGCTGGGCAAGAAGGAAAACAACGGCGTGTACCTGTGCGGCGACACCCTCATCGAGCGCGTCGACGAACCGGAGGAGGACCGGTTGGCCGCCAACATCCGGGCGGTGAACAAATTCAGCGAGAGCGCGGATGTGCCAGTTTACCTCACCATCCTGCCCACGGCGGAGGAAATCTGGCGGGACAGGCTGCCCAAGGGCGCGCCGGGCCTTGACGAGGCGGCGCTCATCGCCCGGGTCGAAGCGGAAACAGACGCCACCTTCATCGACACGCTGTCCGCCCTGCGCGACCACGCGGACGAGCCCCTCTTCTACCGCACCGACCATCACTGGACCAGCCTGGGGGCGTACTATGGCGCGGCGGCGCTGCTTAACGGCATGGGCCTGGAGGCCGAGCCCCTGTCCGCCTACGCGCCTCAGACGGTGTCTTCGGATTTCTACGGCACGCTGTACTCCAAATCCGGCGCGCGGTTCATCGAGCCGGACAGCATTGAGATCTACGCCCCGGAGGACGGCGTGACCGTGATCCGCGTTGAGAACGGCCAGGAGACCCCCGGCGCGCTGTACGACTACGCCCAGCTGGAGAAGAAGGACAAATACGCCTTCTTCATGGGCGGCAACCAGCCTCTGGCGGTGATCCGGACGGGTCACGAGGGCGAAAAGCTGCTGCTGGTGCGGGACTCCTACGCGGACAGCGAGGTGCCCTTCCTGCTGCCCCGCTTCTCGGAAATCCACATGGTAGACCTGCGCTACTGGCGCGAGGGCCTGGCCGACTACATCGAGGCCCAGGGCATCGATCGGGTGGTCATCTCCTACAGCGCCCGCAATTTCATCACGGACACGAACCTGCACTTCATGAACTGAACCGGGAGGACATTCATGGGACACAAAATATCCGCCATCCTTTGGGACATCGACGGGACGCTCCTCAATTTCCCCGCCGCGGAGGAGGCGGCCATCAACGCCTGCTTTGGCAAATTCAATCTGGGCGAATGCACGAAGGACATGCTGCGGCGCTACGCCGCCATCAACCTGGGCTACTGGAAGATGATCGAGCGGGGCGAGATCGACAAGGGCCGGGCGCTGGCGGCCCGGTTCGAGGATTTCTTCTCCGAGTACGGGCTCCCCGTGTCCGTGGCCTCGGCGTTCAACGACGAATACCAGGTCCGCCTGGGGGACACGGTGGTGTTCGAGCACGGCGCGTATGACGCGGTGGCCTCGCTGAAGGGCGTGGTGAAGCAGTACGCCGTGACCAACGGCACCCGCACCGCCCAGCGCCGCAAGCTGAAAAACTCCGGCCTGGACAGGCTGCTGGACGGCGTGTTCATCTCGGAGGAGATCGGCGCGGAAAAGCCCGGCGAGGCGTTCTTCGACTTCGTGTTCAGCCACATCGACGCGCCCCGGGCGGAGACGGTCATCATCGGCGATTCCCTCACCAGCGACATGCTGGGCGGGGAGCGGGCGGGCATCCGCTGCTGCTGGTATAATCCCATGAATCAGCCCCGGGGCGGCGCGAAGATCGACTGGGAGCTTAAAGACCTGGCGGACATGTGGACACTGTGGGCGCACGAACCCCTTCGGGCCGTGGCCGGACAGGAACGGCGGCTGCCCGATTTTCGGCAAATCGGCCTCTTCAAAACGGCGTTCGACGAAAGCGCGCTCTATGCCATGGAATACGAGGCCGCCCACGGCGGCGGCTTCGCCTGCCACGTTCGCGGCGCGCTCTGCCGCACAACGGAAGACTTCTTCCGCGAAGTGTCCGCCGCGCTGCGCTTTCCCCACTATTTCGGCTTTAACTGGGCCGCGCTGGACGAGTGCCTCCAGGATCTCGAATGGCTGGCCTTCGCCCGCCTGCTGATCGTGGTGGACGACTACGGCGACGTCTTTCGGGAGGAGGGAAGCGGGCGGGAGACAGAGCGCGCGCTGCTTGAAAAGCATCTCAGCAGGGCCGTTGAGGCATGGACGGCGCACGGCGTGCCCATCGCCGTGCTGCTGAATGAAAAGAACGCATGAGAAAAGCGCCGTCGCCACGGCAATAAACGTGGCGACGGCGCCTTTGTCTTCGATGGATCAGAACGCCTTCCTGAACAGCTCGCAGTAGTATGCCACCAGCTCGTATTTCGCGTCCGGCGGAATGCGATGGTCTGGGCAGGGGATGTAGCCGCCCAGGTCAACCAGGGGCTTGAGCCGCTCGATCTCCGCCTCTACGGCGGCCTTGTCCTGGGCGAAGACCCGCTTGTCCATGCCGCCCACGCCCCTGAGGGCCCGGCCGTATTGCGCGCGCCAGGGGGCGATGGAGGCGTGCCAGGTGCCCACCTCGATGGGGAACATGGTGTTCACGCCGTTTTCCAGCCAGATGGGCAGCAGCTTGTCGATGCAGCCGTCGCAGTCCAGGGAAATCTGGTCGATGCCGTACCTGGCCAGCATGTCGGCGAACTCGCGGTAGTGGGGGCCGACGCACTCGGCGAACACCTCGGGGTTCACCAGCGGGCCGTTCTTGAAGCAGATGTCCTCCCAGAAATGCGCGCCGTCGAAGGCCACGCCGCACTTCAACGACTCCTCCGCCACCTTCAGCGCCAGGCCCGCCATGGTGTCGATGACCTCCCGGTAGAGGTCCTCGTCGTCGATCTGCAGATACGACAGCTCCACCACGCCCAGCATGTCGCGGATGGTGCCGTAGAGGCTGCCGCAGTGCAGCCACAGGGGATATTCCCGGGTTTCATTTTCCTCCGCCAGCTTTTTGAAAAAGGCCCGGGGGACGCGGTCGTCGGAGTATTGCAGGCGGGGCAGATAGTCACGCTCCCAGGCCTCCCGGCCGGTTAGCAGCGTCCCCAGCTCACCGGGTATGCTGTCCAGGCCCGGCTTGATGCGCACCAGGTGGCCGTTGCCGTCCTGCACCACCTGGGAGCCGTCCGCCTCCACCCGGAGCACCTTGCGCTCGAAGGCGGGGAACAGGGCGTTATGCCCGCTGACGCAGCTCTGCCAGCTGAAGTCGAAGCCCAGCTGATCCATGACCTCCCGGTCTGCGGGGCCGTTGTCACCGGTGGTCCTGTACAGCTCGGCGGTCTCCCGGCGCACGTGGCCCTCCTCCGCCCATTTGTCCAGGGTCTCCGTCCAGTAGCCGAAGGCCACGCAGGGCAGCCGGTCGTATTTTTCGTAGTGCATCACGGCTTTGACGCGTTCGCGGTGGTTCATATCACGATCCCCTTTGCGTTTTACTTTCCGAAGATGCGCTCTCTCAGGGCGCGGATGTAGGCCGCGTTGCTGCCGCAGCACCCGCCGATGTACTTCACGTCGTGCTCCAGCGCGGGCAGGCAGTCCTCCACGAAGGTGTCGATGTCATACTGCACCTTCTGCTCGCCGTCCTGCAGGATGGGCTTGCCGGCGTTGGGCTTGAAGATCAGGGGCAGGTCGGTGTACTCCCGGAAGGAGGCGATCACGGGCACGGCCTTGTCCGGCCCCAGCGAGCAGTTGATGCCGATGCCCGCCAGGGGAATGTCCTTCATGGCCTCCACGAAATACTTGACCGAATGGCCCATGATGGTCTTGCCGATCTCGGTGAAGGTGAGCATGGAGAAGATGGGCAGGTTGTGCTTGGCGGCAGCCTCGCCGGCGATGCGCATCATGTCCGCGTCCATGAAGGTCTGCAGCACGATGACATCCGGCTTTTCGGCAACGCCGGCGGAAATCTGCTCGTCGAAGGCGGCGTAGGCGTCCTCCTCGGAGAGGTCGCCGTAGGGCTCCATGAGCAGCGGCAGCGGCCCGGCGGACAGCGCCACCTTCGCCCGGCCGGCGATGGTCTCCCGGGCCAGGCGCACGCCGGTGGACACGATTTCCTGAACGGAGTAATTGGTCTTGCTCACGGCGTAGCGGTTGGCGCCGAAGGTGTTGGCCAGGATGATCTGCGCGCCGGCGTCCACGTATTCCTCCGCCAGCTCCTTCACGATGGCGGGGTTTTCGATGTTATAGCGCCAAACGGCACCCTTGTCGGTCGTCTTTTCCCACAGGCTGGTGCCCACGGCGCCATCCAGCAGCACGATATCGTCCCGTCTCATGGCATGTTCCTCCCTTTGTGTTGTATTTGAGTAAAGTATAGCATGACGCCCGGGAGAAAGTCAATCGAAAAGAAGGGCTGTGGGCGCGACGGGCCGGCCCCATCGCGCCGCGAGAAAAAAATGAGCCTTCGCCCGGAAAAAGATTGACTAACCGGCCGGAACAGTGTACAATCAGAAAAAAGTATCTTCTTAAACGACATGACATTGATTTGGGAGGAAAAAAACCATGATTCTTGAGGACATTTCCCTGAAGCTGCAGGCCGGCAAGGCCAAGGACGTGAAGGCGCTGGTTCAGCAGGCCATCGACGAGGGCATTCCCGCCCAGCAGATCCTGGACGAGGGCCTGGTGGCCGGCATGAACGTGATCGGCGAAAAGTTCAAGAACAACGAAGTGTTCGTGCCCGAGGTGCTGGTGGCTGCCCGCGCCATGAGCAAGGGCGCCGAGGTGCTCAAGCCCCTGCTGGTGGCCGAGGGCGTCAAGGCCAGCGGCAAGGTGTGCATCGGCACCGTTCAGGGCGACCTGCACGACATCGGCAAAAACCTGGTGAAGATGATGTTCGAGGGCAAGGGCCTGGAGGTCATCGACCTGGGCACCGACGTGTCCCCCGAGACCTTCGTTGAGACCGCCAAGAACGAGGGCTGCCAGATCATCGCCTGCTCCGCGCTGCTGACCACCACCATGGGCGTCATGGCCGACGTGGTGAAGGCCGCCGAGGCCGCCGGCATCCGCGATCAGGTGAAGATCATGATCGGCGGCGCGCCCGTGACCGAGGAATACTGCCAGAAGATCGGCGCGGACGCCTACACCCCCGACGCCGCCTCCGCCGCCGACAAGGCGCTGGAATTCTGCCTGGCGATGGGCGCCTGATCGACGGAGGAAACCGGCATGAGCGACGAGAAGCTGATTCAGACCGCGCTGGACTGCGGCGCCGCCAAGGCCGCGCTCATCGATCAGGGCGACATCGTGCTCAGCGCCAGCTTCCGCGCCATGTGCGAGGCGAACAGCTGCGGCGTCTACGGCCGCTGCTACACCTGCCCGCCGGACGTGGGGCCCATCGAGGAGCTGATGGCCCGGGTCAGAAGCTATGACCGGGCGCTGCTGTATCAGACCATCGGCACGCTGGAGGACAGCTACGACGTGGAGGGCATGGCGGAGGCCAAGGTCAGGCACGTGGCCGTTGGGCAAAAGCTGCTGGACGCGCTTTCCCCCGTTCTGGGGGGCGGCGCCATGCATCTCTCCGGCGGCGGCTGCGGGCTGTGCCAGGTCTGCGGCAAGATCACCGGAGAGCCCTGCCGCCATCCCGACCGGGCGCTGGCTTCCCTGGAGAGCTGCGGCATCGACGTATACAACACAACCAAACACACGCCGCTGAAATACATCAACGGCGCGAATACCGTGACCTATTTTGGCATGGTACTGTTTCAGGAGGCAAAAAATGGCTGAACTGACGATCCTTCGCGGCAGCGAACGGCTCGTTTATCCATTCAACGCACCCCGCCCGCTTTCCGACGTTCTCGCGGAAAGCGGTTTTGCTATGCCCCAGCCCTGCGGCGGGCGGGGCGTGTGCGGCAAATGCGCCGTGGCGCTGGAGGGCGACGTGTCGGCTCCCAGCCCGGCGGAGGAAAAGGCCGGCTGCCGGCTGGCCTGCCAGGCCGTGCTGCTGGGCGACGCGGCCGTCACCCTGCCCGAGGAGCGGGCCATGGAGCAGATCGAGACCGGCGGCGGAACGGCCGTGCGGCCCGTGCGGCCCATGCCCGGCGAATACGGCGCGGCGGTGGACATCGGCACCACCACGGTGGCGCTGAAGCTGTTCGATCTGGCAAGCGGCGCGTGCCTGGGGGAGAGCGGCATGCTGAACCCACAAACCGCCGTGGCGGCGGACGTCATGGGCCGCATCGGCGCGGCGCTGAGCGGCGGGCTGGACCGGATGAAGGCCCAGATCACCGGTGCGATCACATCGCTGCTGGAGGACGCCTGCGCCCAGGCGAAGCTGGACCCGGCGCGGGTTGAAAGCATGGTCATCACCGGCAATACCACCATGCTGTATCTTTTGACCGGCAGGAGCCCCGAGGCCCTGTCTCACGCGCCCTTTGAGGCGGACTGCCTGTTCGACGAGACCCTGTCCGAAAACGGCCGGGCGGTGTATCTGCCCCGCTGCATGCACGCCTTCGTAGGCGCGGACATCACCTGCGCCGTGCTGGCCGCCGGCCAATGCGAGGGGAACGCCGTCTCCCTGCTGTGCGACGTGGGCACCAACGGCGAGCTGGCGCTGTGGAAGGACGGGCTTTTGCACGTCACCTCCACCGCCGCGGGCCCGGCCTTCGAGGGCGCGGGCATCTCCTGCGGCTGCGGCAGCGTGCGGGGCGCCATCGACCGCGCCTGGGCGGAGGACGGCGAGATCCGCGTGCACACCATCGGCGACGCGCCGGCGGTGGGCGTGTGCGGCTCGGGCCTGATCGACGCCGTGGCCGCGGCGCTGAAGCTGGAGCTGGTGGATGAGACCGGCGCCATGGAGGACGACGAGCTGCCGCTGTCAAACGGCGTCTCGCTGCGGCCCCAGGACATCCGGGCGGTGCAGCTGGCCAAGGCCGCCATCGCCGCGGGCATCGAGACCCTGCTGGAGGAGGCGGGGGTGGACGAGGACGACGTGAGGACGCTGTACATCGCCGGCGGCTTCGGCAGCCACCTGAATGTGGACAGCGCGGCCGCCATCGGCCTGTTCCCCGAGGCGCTGGCCTCCCGGGTGAAGGTGCTGGGCAACGCGGCCCTGGCCGGGGCGGCGCAGCTGCTGCTGGACACGGAAAAGCAGGAAAACACCCGGGCCATCGCCTCGCTGGCGAGGCATGTGAACCTGGGCGGCAACAAGAAATTCAACGAGCACTACATGGATCAGATGTTTTTTCCGGAGGAATGAGCCATGACGACCCATGAGCGCTTCCAGCGCATGTTTGACCATCGGGAGGCCGACCGGATCCCCATCATCGACTCGCCCTGGGCGGGCACGCTGCGCCGCTGGCGGGCGGAGGGCATGCCGGAGGGCGTTGACTGGCGGGACTACTTCGCCATTGACAAGGTGGAGACCATCGGCGTGGACATCACCCCGCGCTACGAGGAAAAGGTCATCGAGGACACGGAGCGCTATCAGATCGTGACCACCAAGTGGGGCGTGACCCTCAAGAATTTCAAGGCGCTGGATTCCACGCCGGAATTCATGGACTACAAGGTCACCACCCCCGAGGCCTGGGAGGACGCCAAGCGCCGCATGACCCTGGAGGACGACCGCGTCCCCTGGAAGCAGCTCAGGGAGAACTACGCCCGCTGGCGGGCCGAGGGCCGCTGGATCGAGGCCGGGTTCTGGTTCGGCTTCGACGTGACCCATTCCTGGATGTCCGGCACGGAGACGGTGCTGGTGGCCATGTACGAGGAGCCGGAATGGGTGGTGGACATGTTCAACACCTATCTGGACCGGTGCATTTCCCTGTTCGACCGGGTGTGGGACGCGGGCTACCGCTTCGACGCCATCTACTGGCCGGATGACATGGGCTACAAGGGCACCACGTTCTTCTCGAACGAAATGTACCGCGAGCTGCTCAAGCCCGTGCACAGGCGGGCCGTGGACTGGGCCCACAAAAAGGGCATCTACGCCCACCTGCACTCCTGCGGCGACGTGATGACCCGCATGGACGACCTCATGGACATCGGCATCGACTGCCTGAACCCGCTGGAGGTGAAGGCGGGCATGCAGCCCGTTCTGCTGAAGGAGAAATACGGCCACAGGCTGGTGCTGCACGGCGGCGTCAACGCGGTGCTCTGGGATCAGCGGGAGGCCATCGTGAGCGAAATTGAGCGGGTCGTGCCCCTGCTGAAGCAGAACGGCGGCTATATCTTCTCCTCGGACCATTCGATCCCCAATTCCGTGTCGCTGGAGAACATGAAGGCGATCATGGAGGCGGTGAAGAGGGCGGGGAGGTACTGACCCCCACATAAAAGACAATCGGCGGACGCCTGTTTATCCGCCGATTGTTTTTTTATTATTTTGCCGCCTTTTCCGCGTACTCCCTGAACAGCCGCAGATAAATCCGGTAATTTTCCAGCGACACCCCCGGCGGGGTCTGGTGATCCACCGAGGGGGCGAAGCCGCCCTGCCGCATGACGGGCAGCAGCCGCTCGAATTCCGCCCGCATGGCCTCTTCCCCCAGGGGCATGGTCATCTTGTCGAAATGGCCGATGAAGAGGAAATTGGGGTGGGTCTTCCGCAGCTTTTCCAGGTCCACCCCCGCCTGCCGCTCCAGGGGCAGTATGCCCTCGATGCCCGCCCGGGCGAACCAGGGCAGGGCCAGGGTGATGTCGCCGTCCGAGTCGATGAACACCCGGGTGCCCCGGGCTTTGATGGCGGGAATCTGCTCCCGGTAATAGGGCAGCAGGAACTCGTCGAACAGCGCCTCGGAGAGCATGGGGCCGTTGTTGTAGCTCATGTCCTCCGCAAAGGTCATGAAATCGGGGATGAAATACTGACACACCTGCTCGTACACCCGCTTGTTGTAGGCCGCCAGATCCCGGTTGATGGCGTGCATCAGCTCCGGCTCGTCGTAGAAGGCGAACAGGTGCGGCTCGATGCCCAGCAGCGTCCTCGGCCCCCAGAAGGGCCCCTCCAGGGTGATCCAGGCCACGGCGTCGCCCTTTTTCTGCATGTCGGCGATAAAGCGCATGCGCGCGTCGTTCAGCGGCCGCTCGGGGTAGAGAGTTTCCTTCACCCGCTCATATTCCTCCATGGAGGTGACGATGGGCGCGCCGTGATAGGCGGGCCGGGGGGTGGCGGCGGTCTGAAAGCCGATCCAGGACTGCAGGTGCAGATCCAGCCCCATTTGAAGCTGCAGCGCCTCGCCCTCGTGAAGGCCCGGCCTCGGCGCGATTTCCAGCCCCTCGCCCTTCCAGCGGGTGATGGTCTTGTCCCACCAGGTGGCCCATTCCAGCATGGGCAGGCGGTCCACCGCCTCAAAATTCATGGTGCGCAGAAAACGCTCCCGCGTGGTCATGGCCCTCACTCCTCCGGCGCTTCGTCTGTTGGGCTCATTATAGCACAGGCCGAGCCTCATTTCAACGCCGCGCGCAAACTCAGCCTTGTCATCCGGGGGAACCTGCCTTATAATGGATTCGTCTGGAATATCATAAAACCATCTCATTCAGGAGGCCGATCCCATGAAAAAGCTGCTCGCCGCCCTGCTGGCGCTGACCCTGATCCTCTGTTCCCTGTCCGCTCTCGCCGACGCCCCGGCTCAATCGCCGCTGGAGGCCGTCATGGACGCGCTGGGCGGCGGCTGCCGCGCCACCTATGAGGCGCTGAGGACCGGCGGCCCCGTGGGCCCGGGCTCCCGGGGCGACGCGGCCCGGGGCGTGCAGCAGACGCTGGTGGACTTCGGCCAGGACATCGCGGCGGACGGCATCGTGGGCCAGAAGACCATGAGCGCGCTGAACGCCGTGCAGACCGTCTTCGGCCTGGAGACCACCGATACCCTGGACGCCCAGGGCTACGCGGCGCTGCTGCCCCGCCTGCTGGTTCTGCGGGACCCGGAGGCGGCTGAGGCGCTGCTGGCCGGCTCCCTGGGCGGGGAATATCTGCACATCCGGGGCTGCGCGAATCAGCTGGCCGGGCGCTTCTACACAGCCCGGCGGGACTTCATCGAGAGCCAGTGGGGCGACTGGCAGGCCCGCTCCGAAGCCTGCAATCTGCCCTGGCCCCAGAACGGGCAGATCTATAAGAACGCCGCGTTGAAGGGCGGCGCCGCGCAGCTGACCGTTCAGGTGAAGGGCCAGGCGGAAGCCACGCTGGTGAAGATCTACGCCCAGGACGGCGCCCTGGCCGCGGCGCTGTTCATCGGCGGCGAGGGCAGCGCCACCACCTTCCTGCCCGGCGGAACCTACACCGTGAAGGACGGAACCGGCGCGCAGTGGTTCGGCCTGGAGGAGGCCTTCGGCGACGAGGGAATCTACGAGGTCATGACCTTCGACGACGGGGCGGACACCGTGTCCCTGGACGCCGGGCACGCCTATCTCATCACCGTGAACGCGGATTCCGTGGGCGAGGCCGCCCGGGTGGTGGGCACGGAGCGGGCGGGCTGGCAGGGCTTCTGATTCAAAAAATCGCGCTAAATCAGGGCTTGACTTCGCGTATGCTCTAAGTTATATCATGGTCATGAGAGGAAAAAGGCTTCCACAGGAAGCGGCTTTCTCAGAAGAACACGCCATAACGGGGGAGGAAACGACATGAAGTATCGCAATTTCGGCAAGCTGGGCATTCAGGGCTCCGCCTTCGGCCTGGGCTGCATGCGCTTCAACGGCGCGGCGTCCGGCGACAGCGTCATCGACGAGCAGAAGGCCATTTCCCTGATCCGCCGCGCCATCGACGGCGGCGTGACCTACATGGACACCGCCTATGTGTATCTCAACCGCACCTCTGAAATCGTGCTGGGTAAGGCCCTCAGAGACGGCTATCGCGACAGGGTGACCATCGCCACCAAGATGCCCGCCGAGGCCGTCCACAACCGCGCCGAAATGGAGGCGCTGCTGGACGAGGAGCTGAAAAAGCTGCAGACAGACCACATCGACTTCTACCTGATGCACGGCATCAACAAGGAAAAGTGGGAGTACTTCAAGTCCATCGGCGCGCCGGAATTCTTCACCGACATGAAGCGGGAGGGCAAGATCCGCTACAAGTGCTTCTCCTTCCACGGCCCCTACGAGGAGTTCGAGTCCATCATCACTGACTATGACTGGGACATGGTGCAGATCCAGTACAACTTCATGGACGTGGACAACCAGGCCGGCACCAGGGGCCTGGAACTGGCGGGCCGGCTGGGCATCCCTGTGGTCATCATGGAGGGCCTGCTGGGCGGCCGCCTGTCGAAGGCGCCGGACAACGTGCAGGCGCTCTACGACGCCTTCCCGGTGAAGCGCTCCCCGGTGGAATGGGCGTTCCGCTGGCTGTGCAACCACCCCGAGGTGGCCACGGTGCTGTCCGGCTGCAACGAGGCCGAGCAGATCGACGACAACCTGCGCATCTTCGACACCGTTGAGCCCAACATCATGACCGAGGAGGAGCTCAGGCTGATGGACGACGTGCGCGCCGCCTACATCGCCCGCACCAAGATCGGCTGCACCGGCTGCCGCTACTGCATGCCCTGCCCCAACGGCGTGAACATCCCCGGCATCTTCTCCGTGTGGAACGAAGCCTCTCTCTACGGCGGCGATCCCAGGGAGAGCTGGGGCATGAAGGGCATCCTGCGGGACGGCGCCACGCCGGACAAGTGCGTCCAGTGCGGGGCCTGCGAAGCCGCCTGCCCGCAGCACCTGGGCATCATCGAGGGCCTGCAGGTCGCCTGGCAGGACATGGGCATGAAGGGATAAGCGAAGACCGGCAAAACTCATCCTTTGGATTATCAAAAAAGTCCTGGCTCCCGCGTGAGAGTCAGGACTTTTGCTTTCTCTTTTCTGATTCAGGTCTCCTGGGCCTGCACCGCCGTGAACGCCGCCGTGGTCACGATGTCCTCCACCGTGCAGCCCCGGGACAGGTCGTTGCAGGGCCTGGCCATGCCCTGCAGCACCGCGAAGGCGTTGGCCCCGGCGAAGCGCTGGGCGATCTTGTAGCCGATGTTGCCCGCCTGCAGGTCGGGGAAGATGAGCACGTTGGCCCGCCCCGCCACCGGGCTGCCCTTGGCCTTCAGCGCCGCCACCTCCGGCACCAGCGCCGCGTCCAGCTGCAGCTCGCCGTCCAGCAGGAGATCGGGCGCCATCTCGTGGGCCAGGGCCGTGGCCTTCACCACCTTGTCCACCAGCTCGTGCTTCGCGCTGCCCTTGGTGGAGAAGGACAGCATGGCCACCCGGGGCTCCTCAAAGCCGCACAGGGCGCGCGCCGATTCCGCCGCCGCCACCGCGATGCCCGCCAGCTCCTCCGCCGTGGGGCAGGTCATGACCACGCAGTCGGAGAACACCAGCACGCCGTCCTCGCCGATGTCCTTATTCGGGCACTCGATGATGAAGCAGGAGGACACCGACTTCATGCCCGGTTTGGTCTTGATGATCTGCAGCGCCGGGCGCAGCATGTCCCCCGTGGAATGCACCGCGCCGGAGACCAGGCCGTCCGCGTCGTTCAGCTTGACCATCATCATGCCGTAGTACATGGGATCCAGCGCCAGCGCCTCCGCCTGCTCCCGGGTCAGGCCCTTGGCCCTGCGCAGCTCGTAGAGCGCCTCGGCGTAGGCCGCCGTCTTTTCGCTGGCGGCGGGGTCGATGAGCTCGATGCCGTCGATGTCCGCGCCCTTTTCCCGGGCGACGGCGCGGATTTTTTCCTTGTCGCCCAGCAGCACCGGCTCCGCCAGCCCTTCCCGGCGGAGGATCGCCGCCGCCTGCACGGTGCGGGGCTCGTCGCCCTCCGGCAGCACGACGCGCTTCACGTTTTGCCTTGCCTTTTCCATGACCTTTTCCGCAATGCTCATAAACTTTCCCTCTCATCATCCATATCGGTTTCCGCGTTCATATTAGCACATTTCGCGGAAAAAGTCACCAGTCCGGCGGCTTTCAGCCGGTTTGCCGCAAAAATACCACATTTTGCCGAACATTTCCCCCCTCTGTTCCGTCATACAGACATAACCATATAAAAACACGCCGAAAGGAGTCCTCCTCATGAAACGCCGCCTTGTCTGCTCTGTCCTGGCGCTCATTCTGGCGCTTCTTCCCCTGGCCGCCCTGGCGGACGTCCCCGCCACGCCCACTCAGCGCCTGTTCCTGCGCACCGGCCCCACCACCAAATACACCAGCATCGGCCACATGCCCGAAACCACCGCCCTCACCGCCATCGAATACGAGCAGGGCAGCGGCGTCACCTGGGTGCTGGTGGAATACGTGCGGGACGGGGAGCTGGAGCGGGCCTACACCGGCCTCAAGCGCATGATCGTGCACGGCGACATCCCCTGGGCCAGCCACCTGAACATCGGCAAGGTCCTGCTGGACAGCTGCACCGTCTACGGCGGGCCCGGCACGAACTACATGGCCCGGTCTTATCTGGAGGACGGCACCTACGTCACGCTCCTGCGCTATGACGACAACTTCGCCTACATCGATTACGCCGATCCCGCCACCGGCGAACCCGCCCGGGGCTGGGTGTGGGGCAGCGTCGTGGACGCCAGCTTCGGCTACACGCCCACGCCAGAGGAGCTGTACGGCGTGACCTATTCAAACGGAACCCTGGTCTATGTGAGCGATTCCCACGGCGCGATCCTATACACCTCGCCCCGCTCGGATTCCTACTGGATCTGCCGTATTCCCGCCGGCAGCGTCATGGAGAGCGATTCCACCACCAGCAACGGCTATCTGCACGTGCGCTACGGCGACTATGACGGCTACGTGGAGAAGTATTCCCTTGCCCTCTATTGACAGAGTTTTCCACCGCCTGTGAACAAGCTGTGCACCGCCCGTCAACAGCCTGTCCACAGGCTTTTTTTCGGCTCGTTTCATCGCCCAAAAGAACGGGGCATCCCGTGATACATATAAATAATGTAGAAATCCCGATTTTCCCATTTTTCTTTTTGGGAATTTTGCGCCGAAAGATTTTCGCCCGATTCACGCCGAATTTGCGCGCTTTTCGCTTGCGCGTCCGCCGCTTTTCTGGTATGATTTATAAGCAATTTTTCGGAGTTATCCACAGCTTTCATCCACAGTTTCCACATATTGTGGAAAACCTTGTGGATAATTTCTTTTCTCTACACAATATATAGCGGCCTGGAGGCCTTTATCCACAACACAGGGCGCTTCAAGCGCGGCCAGCCGGAGGTTACAAATGAGCTCTTCAAACGACAAATGGGAAAATGTGCTCTCCCTGATGCACCAGGAGGTCACAGATTATCAGTATGCCACGTGGTTTCAGCCGCTCAAACCCATCTTTGTGGGCGACAACCGCATCGTCTTTGAGTTTGAAAACAACTTCAGCCTCACCATCATGCGGCAGAACTACTATCTCATGCTGAAAAACGCCGTCATGATCAGCTATGGCAAGGACTATCAGATCGACCTGGTGCCCAAGGGCGAAGTGCCTGTGGCCCCGAGCGCCAATCCCGAGACGCCGGGCGGCGAGGATCCCGTCATCGCCATGCTCAACCCGAAGTATACCTTCGACACCTTCGTGGTGGGCGCGTCCAACCGGTTCGCCCACGCGGCGGCCCTGGCCGTGGCGGAGCTGCCGGCGGACGCCTACAACCCGCTGTTCCTCTATGGCGGCGCCGGGCTGGGCAAGACCCACCTGATGCACGCCATCGGCCATCACATCCATCGCAACAACCCCAGCGCGAAGCTGCTGTATATCACCTCCGAGAACTTCACCAACCAGCTGATCAACGCCATCACCGAGCGCACCAGCCAGGAGCTCCGCGACCGGCTGCGCACGGTGGACGTGCTCATGGTGGACGACATCCAGTTCATCGCCGGCAAGACCGCCACCCAGGAGGAGTTCTTCCATACCTTCAACGAGCTCCACGGCAGCGGCAAGCAGATCATCATCTCCTCCGACCGGCCTCCCAAGGAGATTCCCACCCTGGAGGAACGCCTGCGCTCCCGGTTTGAATGGGGCCTGATCGCCGACATTCAGAAGCCCGACTACGAGACGCGCATCGCCATTCTGCGCAAGAAGGCGGAGCTGGAGCACATCGCGGTTTCCGACAGCGTGCTTCATTATATTGCGGAGAAGATCGAATCCAACATCCGGGAGCTGGAAGGCTCCCTCACCCGCATCAACGCCATGGCCCAGCTCTCCGGCGGCTCCATCACCCTGGACGTGGCCCGGGAGGCGCTGGATCGCATCATGCCCGCGGGCGAATCCCACCCCGCCACGCCGGAGGGCATCATGGCGGCGGTGGCCGAGTATTTCGGCGTCAGCGAGGCGGACATCGTGTCCTCGCGGCGCACCCGCGAAATCGCCCAGGCCCGGCAGGTGGCCATGTATCTCACCCGGGAGCAGACCCAGCTGTCCACCACCCGCATCGGCGACCTGTTCGGCGGCCGGGATCACACCACCGTGATGCACGCATGCAAGATCATCGCCGAGCTGGTGGAAAAGGACGACGAGATCCGCCGGGCGGTGCAGCAGCTGAAAAAGTGACTTGTACACAGGTTTGTGGAAAAAGGCGGTGGATTTCCCCAGCTTTTCAACCGGCCGTCCGCAGGCCGAAGAGCGCGAAATCCCTTTGGATTCGGGCGTTTTGGCGGCTTTTCCACAGTTTCCACATCACTATTACAGCTACGTCTTTTATATTTTATTCCAACTACAATCTCTGAGGAGGCGAACGTCCCATGAAATTTTCCGTCAACACCGGCGATCTGGCCAACGCGCTCTCAACGGCGACCCACGCCCTTTCGGCCCGCAGCACGCTGCCCATTCTGGAGGGTATTTTGATTGAAACCACCGAAACCGGCATCGCCCTCACCTGCTCCGACGGCTCAATGACCATCACCGCCAGCGCCGCCGCCGAAATCGCCGAGGAGGGCCGCATCGTCATGCCGGGCCGCCTCTTCCTTGAGGTGGTGCGCAAGCTGCCGGCGGGCGAAATGCTGTTTTCGGCTTCCGTCAACATGATCGCCACCCTGAAATGCGACGGTTCCCGCACTACCATCGCCGGCAAGCCCGCCGACCTGTTTCCCCAGCTGCCCAAAATCGACGAGACCAGCCGCGTGGCGCTGCCTCAGGCGCTGCTGCGGGACATGATCCAGCAGACCTCCTTCGCCGTGTCCACCGACGAGACCCGCAAGATCCTCACCGGCTGCCTTCTGGAAATCGGCGGCGGCGAGGTGCGAATGGTGGCGCTGGACGGCTTCCGCTTCGCCGTGCGCATCGCGCCCATCGACGACAGCGTGCCCACCCTCAGCGCCGTGATTCCCAGCCGCCTGCTGCAGGAGCTGTCCAAGATCGTCTCCGGCGGCGAGGAGGATAGCGTCACGCTCATTTTCGGCGGCTCCCAGCTGCTGGTTGAAATGGAAAACGCCCGCATTTTCGCCTCCCTGCTGGAGGGCGAATACATCAAGTATCGCCAGATCATCCCCGCCTCGGCCAAGACCGTGGTGAAGGTGCTGGATCGGGAGCAGATGGCGCTGTGCGTTGAGCGCGCCTCGCTGATGGCCCGGGAGAGCAAGACCAACATCATCAAGCTGGCCATCAGCCCCGATCTGATGGTCATCACCTCCAATTCCGAAATGGGCGACGTCTATGAGGAAATCCAGGTGGAGACCGAGGGCGAAGGCCTGGAGATCGCCTTCAACGTGAAATACGTGACCGACGTGCTGCGCGCCATCGGCGACGACGCCTTCCTCATGAAGTTCAACTCCCCGGTGAGCCCCTGCGTCATCGCGCCGGTGGAGGGCGGCGCCTACACCTACATGGTGCTGCCCCTGCGGCTCAACGCATGAGCACCATCGCGGCCATTGCCACCGCCCGGGGCGAGGGCGGCATCGCCATCGTGCGGGTGAGCGGCGACCAGGCGGAGCCCATCCTGCGGCAGGCGTTCCGGCCCGCCGGGCGGAAAAAGCTGGCTTCCTTCGAGTCCCATCGGCTGTATTTCGGCCATCTCCTGGACGGCAAGGGCCGGGTGCTGGACGAGGTCATGGCCGTGCTCATGCGCGCGCCGAAAAGCTATACCCGGGAGGACGTGGCGGAGATCCACTGCCACGGCGGCGGCGCGGCGGCCGAGCAGGCGCTGCGCCGGGTGCTGGAGCTGGGGGCCGTGCCCGCCGGGCCGGGGGAATTCACCCGCCGGGCCTTTGAAAACGGCCGCATCGACCTGAGCGAGGCCGAGGCCGTGATGGGCGTCATTTCGGCGGGCAGCGCGGCGGCGCTGAGGGCCTCCGTGCGGGAGCTGGAGGGCGGCGTGTCCCGGTTTATCGGCGGCTGCCGCCAGGCGCTGACGGAGCTGCTCTCCCTCATCGAGGCGTCAAACGATTTCCCCGAGGAGATCGACGAGCCCGCAGCGGCCCGGAAAGTGGCCTCAGAGGCGCGTTCCATCGCGGAGCGACTTCTTGCCCATACCGACGAGAAGGCCGCCAGAATCGTCCGTGAGGGCCTCAGCGTGGTTCTGGCCGGCAGGCCCAACGTGGGCAAGTCCTCCCTCATGAACGCCCTCACCGGCAGCGACCGCGCCATCGTCACCGACGTGCCCGGCACCACCCGGGACGTGCTCACCGAATCCGTGAGCTTCGACGGCATCCGCGTGGACCTGAGCGACACGGCGGGCCAGCGGGAGGCGTCGGATCAGGTGGAGATGATCGGCGTGGCCCGGGCCCGGGCGGCCCAGAAAAACGCCGACGTGGTGCTCATCGTGCTGGACGCCTCGGAAGAGCTGACGGAGGAGGACAGGGCGCTGCTGCGCGACCGGGACGAACGCTGCCTGGTGGTGCTCAACAAGGACGACCTGGCGGACAGGGAGATATCCGGCGTTCAGGCCGACGTGCGCGTGTCCGCCCGCACCGGCGAGGGCATTGGCCAGTTGGCCGCGCTCATCCGCCAACGAGCCGGCGCGGCGGCCCTGGGCGAGGGCATGCTCACCCAGGCGCGGCACATCGCCTGCGCAAGGGACGCCGCCCAGGCGCTGAAACGCGCGGTTCAGGGTATCGAGGACGGCGCTCCCCTGGACATGGCCTCCGTGGACCTGTGGGAAGCCCGGCGTCTGCTGGGCGAAATCACCGGCGAGGACGCCACCGAGGCGGTCATCGACGCGGTGTTCCAGAATTTCTGCGTGGGAAAATAAAACAGCGCGGGGGAATCGTTTTCCTCCGCGTTTTCGTTTGTCCTATTTGTGATACCGCTCGTTCGCCCCGATTTTGAAGGCCCGGTACACCTGCTCCAGCAGGATCACCCGCATCAGCTGGTGAGGAAAGGTGAATTTCGAGAAGGACAGCTTTTCGTCCGCCCGGTCGATCACCGCCTGGCTCAGCCCCAGGGAGCCCCCGATCACCAGTACCAGCCGCCGGCCGTCCATGGACCAGTCCGCTATCTTCCCGGCAAACTGCACCGAATCGTAGCTCTTTCCGTCGATGCACAGCGCCACCACCCGGTCGTTGGGCCTGACGCAGGCGAGAATGGCCTGGCCCTCCCGCTCCATCACCCGCCTGTTCAGCAGGTCGGAGGGCTTGTCCGGCTCCGGCTGGTCGTCCAGCTCCCGGATCTCCAGCGCGCAGAACCGCTTCAGCCGCTTCATGTACTCGGCGCAGGCGTCCCGCTCCCAGCGCTCCTTCAGCCGCCCCACGCCGATGATCAGCACGTTCAGCATACGCTCTCCTCCCTACAGCACGCCGCAGATTTTCAGTATGTCCTCCAGATAGCAGATCATCACCGTCACGATGCCTGCCATCAGCACCACCAGCTCCAGAGGCTCCAGGGGCGTCAGATCCAGCGGCCTCTCTCCCTCCGGCCGGGGGACAAGCCGGGCGCAGAGGGCCCTCAGGCCGATCAGCATCAGGCCGAACAGGGCGCAGCAGGCCACTGTGTCCGCGATGAACAGCGTCATGGCCGGCCTGGACATTGCATAAATATTCACACTCACATCGCCACCCAGCAGATAGGACAGAATGAGCACAGTCGAATTATACACAATGTGAAATATAACGCCAGTCCAAAGTGAATTGGTTTTTGTCACAATCCAGCCGAGGGAAAAGCCCAGCAGCAGCTGGACCGGCAGCCCCTGAACGGAGCCGTGCAGCGCCGCGAAGGCCAGGCTGGAAACCACCAGCGCGCGCTCCGTGCCCCGGCGCTCCCAGGCCCCCATGATGCCCCCGCGAAACAGCGTTTCCTCGCACACGCCGGGCAGCACGCCCTGCAGAAGCAGCATGCCGCACAGGCCCGCCGCCGTGGCGGGAACGGGCGAGGCCCCCTCCACAATGCCCCCCGCGCCGCGAATGAGCAGCGTCCACCAGCCCGTGAGACAGCTGCACACGGGCACCACCGCTACGGCCAGTGCCACCGCGTAGCCCGCCGTCACCGGATGAGGCGCGCGCACGCGCATGGACTGCTCCACCCCCGGGTGACTCACCGCGTAGCGCGCCACGGGCAGGGCCAGCAGACCCATTTGAAAGATGAGATCCGCCGCGGCGGCCGCGTGAACGCGGATGTCCATGCCCCCGTAGAGCCGCAGCGCCAGCGCCAGCTCGCCCAGCGCCATGCGCAGCACGATGCGCCCCGCCACCGCCAGCAGGAACCAGGCGCACGCCGCAAACAGCGTGGGCCGGCGAAACCAGTTTTTATAGAGGTCTTCATCAAAATCAGCCGACTGCATGCGCCTCATCTCCTTCGCCCAGCACGAACAATTCGCTTCGGCCGTCGCGCCGGGCCACGCTGAGCATCACGTCCCGCCCCGGCTTGAGGCCGGCTTCCTCCAGGGCGCAGGCCACGCTGGCATAGGCCAGCTCGGGGAAGTTGTTTTCGCCGCTGAGATGCCCCAGCACGATCACGCGCACCCCTCGCTTCGCCAGCTCCGCCGCCGCCTTGCCCGCGTCGTCGTTGGACAGGTGGCCCCGGGTGCTCAAAATGCGCCGCTTGAGCTCGTAGGGATAGCGGCTGGCCTTGAGGGTGTCCACGTCGTGATTGGCCTCCAGCAGCAGCACGTCCGCGCCCTCCACCTCCCGGAGCCAGCCGTCCCGCACCGCGCCGATGTCCGTGGCGATGGCCACCCTGGAGCCCGCCGCGCTCACGGCGTAGCCCACCGGGTCCGCCGCGTCATGAGGGGTGGGAAAGGGGCGGATGTCCAGATCGCCGATGGAGAAATCCTCCCCCGTCTCAAAGGAGATCCGGCAGCCGGGGTCGATGGCCCCCACCTTCCCGCTCATGGCCGCCCAGGTGCCCAGGCTGGCGTAGACCGGCAGGTGATAGCGCCGCGACAGCACTCCCACGCCGCTGATGTGGTCGGCGTGCTCATGGGTCACCAATATGGCCTTGAGCTCGGCGGGGGACACGCCGATTTTGTCCATTTCCGCTGTAATTTTTGCGCCGGACAGCCCGGCGTCGATCAGGATTTTCGTCTTGTCCGTGCCCACGTAGAGCGCGTTGCCGCTCGATCCGGAGAACAGCGGACAAAATTGCAGCTGCATGTATATTGCGTCTCCTCTGTATTTTTATTCAACGCCTGTCAGGTCAAAGTGCGGGATGTAGCTGGCGGACGCGGAAGTCAGCTCCTGAACATAGCCGTCCTCCATGCCCAAGGCGAAGAGGTGATCCACCACCTCGTCGTATTCCTCCTGATTTACGGTGCGGTTCAGCTCGGGCATCTGCGTCGCCAGGCCGCAGGGGATGTACTGCGCCATCAGCGACACCCAGGTGCCCTCCGGCAGATGATCGTGGATCCAGCTCAGCACGTCCTTCGACTGCTGCACCCGCCCGGGCAGGATCAGGTGGCGGATGAGCAGACCCCGGGTCATGACGCCCTCCTCGTCGAACTGATTCTCGCCCACCTGGCGGCGCATCTCCAGCAGCGCCTTCTCCGCGCACACCGGATAGATGGACGCCCGGGAAAACCGGCTGGCCCCTTCCGGATCGACGTATTTCAGATCGGGCAGATAGACCTGCACGTGACCCTCCAGCCGCGCCAGCGTGTCCAGGGTCTCGAAGCCGCTGCTGTTCCACACCACGGGCACGGGCAGAGGCTCCCTCAGCGCCTCGAGAATGGCGTTCACAAAATGCGTGCCCGTGACGAGGTTGATGTTGTGGGCCTCGTCCTCCTGAATGAGCCGGTTGAAGATGCGGCGCAGTCCCGCCGCGTCGGTCTGCTTGCCGAAGCAGCCCCGGCTGATCATATCGTTCTGACAGTAGACGCAGCGCAGCGTGCAGCCGCTGAAGAACACCGCGCCGGAGCCCCTTGAGCCGCTGATGCAGGGCTCTTCATCAAAGTGAAGCGCCGCTCGGGCAATCACGGGCTGTTCGCCCATGCGGCAGAAGCCCTTGCCCTGTCCGGCCGCCTCGTCGCCCCGCTTCGCGCCGCACTGGCGCGGGCAGAGATTACAGGTAAACATCGTTCATTTTTCCCCTTCACAACGCTCTTTTTGGGGCGTCTGAAATTTCGATTCTGGCGGATTTTTGCCGTATGTGGGAATACGATTTCCTTCACGCCTTTCAAAAATCCCTTCAGAATCCATTTTCGCGATTTTTGCGGAAGATCCCGTCATTTTTCAGGCGTTTTTTAACGGTTATGATACTTTTCCGTCATTCTGTGCGGCGTTCATGGCGGCGTACAGTCCGCCCTTCGCCATGAGCTCGTCATGGGTGCCCTGCTCCACAATGCGGCCGTGCTCCAGCACATAGATGGCGTCGCAGGCCCGGATGGTGGACAGCCGGTGGGCGATGAACAGCGCCGTGCGGCCCTCGGAGATGCTCTCGATGGATCTCTGAATCACGCGCTCGGTCTCGGAGTCGATGTTGGCGGTGGCCTCGTCCAGCACCAGGATGGCGGGGTCATGGGCGATGGCCCGGGCGAAGGACAGCAGCTGCCGCTCGCCGGTGGAGAAGGTGGCGCCGCGCTCAGCCACCGGCGCGTTCATGCCCCGGTGCAGGCGATTGACGAAGCCGTCCGCGCAGGACAGCTCGATGGCGCGCTGGATCTGCGCGTCGGAGATGTCGCCGTGAATGCGCACGTTGTCCGCGATGGTGCCCGTGAACAGGAACACATCCTGCAGCACCACGGAGATCTGCTTTCTCAGCGCGCTCAGCTGCCAGTCGTTCACCGGCACGCCGTCGATGAGGATTTCGCCCTTTTGCGGCGTGTAGAAGCGGCTGATGAGGCTGATGATGGTGGTCTTGCCCGCGCCCGTGGCGCCCACGAAGGCCGCCTTCTTGCCGATATCCACCTTGAAGCTCACGTCCTTGAGCACCCATTCCTCGCCCACATAGGCGAACCACACGTTTTTGAACTCCACCTCGCCCCGCATGGGCTTGTCATAGCCCGGGGCGTCCGGCTCCTCCAGCCGCTCCGCGTCGTCCAGCAGCGAGAACACGCGGTCGGCCGACACCAGCGCGGACTGCACGGAGTTGTACTTCTCGGCCAGGTCGTTGATGGGATCGAAGAACTGGCGAATGTAGCTGTTGAAGGCCACGATCACGCCCACCTCGATGACGCCAGTCTCCACCCGCCCAAAGGCGTACAGAAGCAGTATGGCGATGGCGATCACGTTGATGAGCTCCATCAGCGGCCGCATGATGGAGTTCATGGTCACCTGAAAGAGGGTCGTGCGGCGATACTGCCGATCCAGATCGTAGAGCTGATCGTACTTGTTCTTTTCCTTTGAAAAGGCCTGAATGACGCTGATGCCGCTGATGCTCTCCGACAGAAAGCCGTTGATGCGGCCGATGAGCGCCTTCATCTTCACGAAATTGCGCCTGAGCGCCCCCTTGCACAGCAACGTGATGAGCACGATGAGGGGCAGTGTGATGAGGCCCATCAGCGCCAGACGCCAGCTCATGGCGAACATCATCACCACGATGCCCGCGATGAGGAACACGTCCTTAAAGAGGCCGATGAGCACGTCCACGTAGAACTCGTTCAGTGTCTCGATATCGTTGGTGGCCCGGGTCAGCAGGCGACCGCTGCCCATGGCGTCCATGTCTGAAAGGGGCATGCGGTGGATGTGGTCGAAGGTCTGAACGCGCAGCGTGGCCAGGATCTTCTGGCACACCCGGGACAGGATGCGGGACTGGAACATGCCCGCCAGCGAGCCGATGGCGATGACGGCGAAATACACCAGGCCCAGAACGATCAGCGACCGAATGCCCGCGTCCGTGCCCGTGGTGAGGTAATCGTCCACCACGATCTTCAGCACGTAGGGCTTCACCAGCTCGGCCGCGTTCACCAGCAGCACGCAGAGCACGCACAGCCCAATGGCCGGCAGATAGGGCGTCATCAGCTTCATCAGACGCAGCACGACGCCGCGCCCGGCGCCCTTTTCGAGGCGTTTTTTCTCGCTCACGCTTCCTTCGCCTCCTTCTGCTGCTCGCGCCAGAAGCGGGCGTACGCGCCGTTCAGGGCGAGGAGGTCGTCGTGGCGGCCCCGCTCAATGAGCTGGCCTTCGTCCAGGCAGATGATCTCATCCGCGTTCTGCACCGCACTCAGGCGATGGGAGATGATGATGACCGTGCGGCCCTTGAACTCATCCCGCAGCTGATCCAGGATGAAGGCCTCGGTCTTGGTGTCCACGGCGCTGAGTGTGTCGTCCAGCAGCAGGATCTGGGGCTTTCGCGCCAGGGCCCTGGCCAGCGCCGCCCGCTGCCGCTGTCCGCCGGACAGGTGATTGCCGCGCTCGCCGCACATGGTGTTCAGGCCGTCCTGCAGGGAGTCCATGTCCTTTTCGAGGCCGCTGGCCCGGATGGCCTCGCGCAGCGTCTCGTCGGAACAGCCGGAGAAGAAGCGGATGTTTTCCTCCAGCGTGGTGTCGAACAGGAAGCCGTCCTGGGGCACGTAGCCGATGGCTTCTCTCAGCGAGGTGGCGGGAATATCCCGCACGTCCCGGCCGTCGATGAACAGCTGGCCCCGCTGGGCCATGGCCGTCTTGATGAGCAGCTTGAGTATGGTGCTCTTGCCGCTGCCCGTGGCCCCCACGATGCCCAGCACGCCGCCCTCCGGCAGGTTGAAGGAGATGTCGTGCAGCGCCTGACGGGTGCCGTCGGTGTATTTGAAGCTGAGGTTCTTCGCCTCGATGCGCCCCTTGATCGGAACGCCGTCGCCGATCCGCTCGAATTCGTCGATCTCCGGCTCGGACATCACGCTGTCCAGCCGCTTGTAGGAGGCCAGGCCCCGCTGGAACAGGTTCATGATGCGCCCCAGCGACACCACCGGGCCCTTGATCATGACGAGGTAGCTGTTGAAGGCCACGTAGTCGCCCAGGGAAATGGTCTTATTCAGCACCAGCGTGCCGCCGTAGATCATGCCAATGACGAAGCTGGCGCCGAAGATCAGCTCGATCACCGGGCTCAGCAGCGCCGAGGCGTCGTTCAGACTCACGTTCGCGGCCCGCATGGTGTCGCATTCGGCCTCGAAGACGTCCTTCTGAGGTTTCTCCTGGGCGAAGGCCTTCAGCACGCGCATGCCCATGATGTTCTCCTGAACATGGCCGGACAGCGACGCGAACAGCTCCTGCACCCGGCGAAACCGGATGCGCACCTGTCGGCTGATGAGCACGATGGCCGCCACCGCCAGAGGCACCGGCAGCAGCGACAGCGCCGTCAGCCGGGGATTGACGCCCGCCGCCATGGCGGAGATGGAAAAGATCATGGAGGATATGCCGTTCAGCAGCTGGGCGAAGCCCGGGCCGAAGGTCATGCGCACCGCGTTCACGTCGTTGATGGCGTAGGCCATCAGGTCGCCCGTGCGGGTGCGGCTGAAAAAGCCGACCGGCAGCTTCTGAATGTGGTCGTACAGCTGATCGCGCAGCACGATTTCCATTTCTCGGGAGTTGCCGATGATGAAAAATCGCCAGCCGTTTCGCGTGACGAAGATGCCCGCGCCAACCAGCACCATCAGAAGCACCTCATGGGCGAAGGCCGGCCAGTCGCCCATGCCCACCAGATCGATGGCCCCGCCCAACAGCTTGGGCGACCGGGTGCCCAGCCAGGCGCATACGACCAGCAGGATCGCGCCGGGCAGGTATTTCCAGCCGTGCTTTTTGAAGAATGGTTTCAGCATTGTTCTTTCTCCTAATCCGTCGTTGGCCGTCTGAGTGTGATGACGTGGACCTGGGCGCTGGTGCCCAACCGCAGCGGCAGGAATCCGCCGCTCAGCCCCTCACTGATGAGAATCTTGGCTCCGTTTTCCACCTGCCAGCCGGATCGGTATTTGTCGTCACTGGACAAGGGACTGAACACCTCGTAGCCGCCCAGCTTGACCTGACCGCCCAGCGTGTGGCCGGAAAACGCGGCGTCCACCCAGGCGCCGCCGTCCTCGCCGGGCTGCGAAACCAGCTGGAACACGGCCTCCGGGTTGTGGGTGAGCAGGATCACACAGTCCCCGCTCCGCAATCCCCGGGAGGGCGTGCGCACGTCCTGAATGCCCGTGCGCCAGTCGTCCGTTCCGGACAGCACGATGGACTGGCCGTCCTTGGTGACGCGGGTCCATTCGTCGCGCAGCAGCTTGACGTTGCCCAAGTCCGTGGCGTCGGAAAGAGACATCTGCGCGCTGCGCTCAAGCGCGTTGTCCATGTCGCCGGGCACGGCGTATTTGCCGAGAGGCGTATGAAAATCCGCCAGGGCGAAGAACAGCATGTCGCGATCCCGAATCTGCCGCGCGCCGTACAGGTCGCCGCTGCCCTGCGACATCATGCGGCCCACCACGTCGTTGCCGGTGAAGTCGCCGCCCAGCAGCAGGAGATCGGGCTGGATGGCCTCAAGCTGCTTCATCAGCGCCTCCACCTTGCCCAGCGGATTGAGCGTGGTCAGGTGGATGTCGCTGAGATAGACGATCCGGACGCCGTCGAAGGCGGGAGGCAGGTCTCTGAGGGGCAGATCGACGCAGATCACCTGCACCACGTTCCCCTGCACCACCATCACGGCAAACACCGCGAGGAACAGAAGGAGGATGAATCGCAGGACGACGCTCGCCGTTCTCCGCTCGTTTTTCTTTTTCTTCTTTTTCGCCACAGCCTCACCTCCCGTTCCTGTGTTTCACGTGAAACAATCCAAATCGCTGAAAAATGTTTCACGTGAAACATGCTCGAGTGATATTATGAAAACAGAACATTCGTTTCTTTTTAAGGTGGTTCGTTTGTGAAAAACCGGGCTTTTTTTGTAAAATCAGGTCGATTCTCGCAATTTGTGGGAAAAGAACCATTGCATACTGCCCGATAATCCATTATAATAGGAATGGCGTTTCATTTCAACAGTATGTTCTTTAATTGATGCGCCAAATTTATTTTGACAGTTTGATAACCGACAGGAGGGTTTCTGGTTTCATGAAAGAGAGCGAAACCAAGGGCCTGTCGTGGCCTGTCGCCCTGTTGGTGACCCTGCTGATCTGCGGCATGGCGCTGCTGATGGCGCGTCTGTTTGCCTCGTCAGGCTCGCGCGTCCTTGAGCGGGTGACCCTGCTCCCCTGCACGTCGTCCCAGTCCATCGAAGTGCTGGACAAGGGCGTTGTCTACAGCGACGGCACGTCGCTGCGGGCGCTGAACGCGGGCGGACGCCAGATCTGGAGCTACGTGGTCGGCGCGGGCTGCGGGTTCTCCGTGGGCTCTGGCGGCATCGCCGGCTGGTCGAACGATTTGCTGGTTTCGCTGAACGCCTCCACGGGCGACGCGTATTTCAGCGCCTCGCTGGGCAGCACCGTGCTCTCCGCCGTGTCCGGCCCGGTGTATACCGCCGCGCTGGTGGGCGAAGAGGGAGACGGCACGCTGATCGTCATTGAGAAAAACGGCCGCGAGATCGACCGCATCGCCATGCCGGACGTGACGGTGCTGGACTACGGCTTCTTCAACAACGGCAACATGCTCTGGGTGATGTCGCTGGACACAAACGGCACCGTGCCCATGAGTCAGATCGCCACCTACAGGCCGGGTCGCATGCAGGCCGGCAGCATCTCCGATTCTGAGCAGGTGGTCTACGAGGTGATGTTCGACACGCCCCGTGTGAGCGCCATCGGCACCACCTACATCCGCGTCTACGACTACGCGGGCACGGAAAACACCGCGGAGCGCAAGCTGATCTACGGCTGGTATCTGATGGACTCCGACGTGTCCCAGGGCGAAACGCTCATGGCCTTCGTGCCCATGGTGGAGATCGGCACCAGCGCCGCCATCAACGACATCCGCCTCATCCGGGGCGGCACGGACAAGACCATCCGCATGCCCTTCACCTGCTTCGACGTGGCGGTGCGCGGCAGCTCGGTCTACGGCTTCTCCAGCCAATACGTGATGGTGCACGGGCTGAACGCGCCCCGGGCAGAGACCTATCAGCTGCCCTTTGCCTGCGACGGGCTGATCGGCGTCACGGCGGGCAACGCGGTGGTGCTGGTATCCGGCGATTCCGTGTATCTCGTCAACCTGCCGGGATAAGCGGAGGGAGACCTGGATCATCTAAATCCCCCAGAGGGATTTGTGATATGAAAAGGACTTAGATCATTCTTAAGGAGTGTAAGGAAAATGAACATTGTCGACATCATCATTCTCGCTATCCTGGGTCTCAGCCTGGTATCCGGCATGTACAAGGGCTTTATCACCTCAACGCTGGCTCTGGTGGGCTTCTGCGGCGCCTGGGTCGCCAGCCTGGCCTCCTATCAGTATCTGGTCAAGGCCGTGACCGCCAATGAGAGCCTCATGAAGTTCTTCACCGGCCTGGTGGGCTCCCTGGATATCTTCAAGACCACCAGCCTGGCCAACATGCAGGTTGCCTCGGCCACCGCGGCCAACATCGATCAGGCTGTGTCCGAGATCAATATTCCCCTCATCAGCAATCTCTTCCGCAGCAACGTGGTGGGTCAGGTGTTCGCCAACGACGGCCTGAGCACCATGAGCGAGTATCTCACCCAGACCCTCATGACCACCGCCCTGAACATCATCTGCTTCCTGATCATGTTCATCATCATCTATGCCGCGGTGCTGCTCATCGTCAACCTGCTGAACAACGTGTTCCGCTTCCCGGCCCTGCGCCATCTTGACTGGCTGATCGGCGGCGTGTTCGGCCTGGTTCGCGGCCTGGTGGTCGTGATGCTGATCTTCGCCGTGGTGCCCACCATCGCGTCCGCTCTGTCCAGCATGAAGATCACCCTGCTCACCGACCTCATCAACGAATCGCGCATCGGCAAGATCTTCCAGGACAGCAACCTGGTGGCGAACACGCTGCAGTCCATTCTCTCCTGACGAATCGCGCATAGAGAAAGCGGCTCTCCCGATCGGAGGGCCGCTTTTGATGTATCCGCCTGTGTGGTGGAATCCGGTTATACGCGCCTGTCCAGCTCCGCCCGCAGTTCCTTTCCCTGATAACGCCGCGCCACCTCAATGGTGTCGGCGTCCCTGGCGATGAGCGTCACGTCGCCCAGCCGCGCCGCGTCGCTGGCCAGCCGGGCCTGATTGAGTTTGGCGATCTTGTGGATCAGCGCGGTGTCCTCATGGCCCCAGGGATAGGTGCAGCGGCAGAAGGGATCGTCGCCGCCCTGAGCGCCGGCCTCGTCGCCGTAGAACAGGCAGGGCATGCCCGGCATGGCGCACACAAACGCCCACAGCTTCAAAAAGCGCCGCTTGCCCAGGGCGTACTGCCGCTGAGTGAGCTTTTTGAAGCGCCGCGCGCCGTCCGGCCGGTGCTCGGGCTCCGCGCCGCTGAGGCGGTTGAGGATGCGGGCCTTGTCGTGGCTGCCCACCAGGTTCATCAGAGAATAAGCGAAGGGCGCGGGGTAGTTCTCATACAGCGCGTCCAGCTGCCGCTTGAGCCGGAAGGCGTCGATCTCGCCGTTCATGAAAGCGATGAGGCCGTCCCGCAGCGGATAGTTCATCACGCTGTCCAGGGTGTCGCCGGCGCAGTAGCAGCGCAGCTCGTCGTAGGCGATCTTGTTGGAGGCGTCCTCCCACACTTCGCCCAGCACGGCGGCCTCCGGGTCCACGGCTTTCACGCTCTTGCGCAGCGCCCGCAGGAAGGCCATGGGCAGCTCGTCGGCCACGTCCAGCCGCCAGCCGGACGCGCCCCGCTTCAGCCAGCGCTTCACGATGGCGTCCCGGCCGGTGACGATGTAGCGCAGATAGCCGGAAGCCAGCTCGTTGACATTCGGCAGGCACTTGTAGCCCCACCAGCAGTCGTAGTCGTCCGGCCAGCGCTTGAAGCTGTACCAGGAGGCGTAGGGCGATTCCTGAGATTGATACGCGCCCACCGAGTCGTATCGGCCGAAACGGTTGAAGTAGCGGCTGTCGTTGCCTGTGTGGGAGAACACGCCGTCCAGCATCACGCGGATGCCCTTTGCCTTTGCCGCCGCGCAGAGGGATTCGAAATCCGCCCGGGTGCCGAAGGAGGGGTCGATGGTCTCGTAGTCGCCGGTGTCGTATTTGTGGTTGGAGCGGGCCTTGAAGATGGGATTGAGGTACAGCACCGTCACGCCCAATTCCCGCAGGTAGTCCAGCTTGGCCTCGATGCCCTTCAGGTTGCCGCCGAAGAAGTCCTCGGCCTGGTTGTCGTCGCAGGGGCGGCTGGCGGGAGGCAGCAGGGGCACGTCGTCCCAGTTTTCGTGCAGCGTGCCGTGATCGGGGCGGATTTTCTCCACCGCGTAGAAGCGATCCGGCATGATCTGATACATGATGCCGTTCTTCATCCATTCCGGCGGCGCGAAGGACGGATCGTAGAGGGTGACCTGGAAGGAGGCCGGTTCGGTGTCCGTGAGCCGCCCTTCCCCCCCCAGTCCGTCGGCCGCGTTCCCGTAGAAGCCGGTTTCGCCATGGGTTTCGATGATGAAGTAATACCACAACAGACCCGGCGCCTTTGGCATCTGGAAGGTGATCTCATAGAGGCCCTCCTCCACGCGGGAGGGCTTCATGGGGTGCTTCTGCTCGGCGTCGTTCCACCACAGGCGAAGGAACACCTTCGCGCCGGCTTCCGCGCGCAAGCGCAGCGTCAGCTTTTCGCCCGCGGGCCGCGCGCCGGATGGGGTTCTGTAGAAAGGATTTCGGGAATCATGCAGTGCGGTCATCTTATTGCTGTCTCCGTTCGTGGTTTCGTTGCGGTCTGTCACACGCTGCGCCGGCTCTTCATGCAGACCATTTTCCCCACAGGCACGCCCACGTCGTCCGCGATGACATGGCACTTGGCCATGAGCAGGAAGTAGACGCTGCCCATCTCCTCACTGAGGCACTCGTAGTTCGCCTGGCCCTTGGCGATCACCAGATCGGCCTGGCGGTAGATCCGCTGAAACGCCGGCGAAGTGTTGTGAAGCACTGTGCCCATGGCGTGGTCGCCGTTGCTCACGATGTCGGCCACCTCGTCCATGCCCACGGCCCGGGCATCCGCCTCGATGGAGTCGTTTACCACCGGTTCGCCGCGCACGGCAAAATAAACGCGGCAGGCAGGGTTCAGCGCCCTGATTCGCTCGATCAACAGCCGGTCGAAGCAGATTTCACCGCAGTTGTCCCCCAGGTAGAGGAGCGTCTTCGCGCCGAGGATGTCTTCCCTGAGCGCCGCGGTGTCGTCGACGTAGAGGGATTGACGCCGCAGCTCGCCGATCCGGGACTCGATGTCCTCCAGCAGCCAGTTGTGGGCCGGGCCGAAGTCGATGATGTTGCCGATGATGGCGTAGCGGACGCTCTCCCAAAACGGGTCGGGCGACCGGCAGATTTCCTCCCGCAGCGAGGGCAGGCGGCGCAGGAACATGTCGTTGTAATAGGCCCGGGTGGCCCGGTAGGGATCGGGATCGCCGGTCTCTTCCTTCATCAGCCGGAAGATGTCGCCGAACAGCTCTGGCGTGGTCACGCGCTCGAAGTCGGCCTGGCTCAGCCGCGCGAACACGCGGCGCATGATTTCGCTCTTGTCCTGTATGCCCACCAGGTCGGCCGTCTTGACCGCCTGGCTCACCACGCAGGGCAGGCAGTCCGCGTGCATTTTCATGGCTTTCCACCTCTGAATGTATTTCGCCGCGCAAAGAAACGGGCGCGGCGGATGAACGTCGCGCCCGCAATGATTGTTACTTGAGAATCAGCGGCTTCAGATGCCAGATCTTGTCGTTGTATTCCTTGATGGTGCGGTCGCTGGAGAAGATGCCGCTCTGGGCGGTGTTGATGATGGCCTTTCTCAGCCACAGGCCATGGTTCTTCTCGTAGTCATGGCTCAGCAGGTGCTGCGTGTGGACGTAGCTGTGCATGTCCTTGAGCACGAAGTACGGGTCGGCCATGCCGCCGCCGTCGCCGAAGAGCAGCGCGTGGTAGAGCTCCTGGAACATGCGGGGGTTCTCCGGCTCCAGGGTGCCGTCGATGAGCTGCTCCAGCACACGGCGCAGCTCCGGGCTGGTCTCGTAGATCTCGCTGGAGCGGTAGGTGCCGTAGGACGCCTCCACCTCGTCGGCGCTGAGGCCGAAGATGTAGATGTTGTCCGGACCCACCGCGTCGTAGATCTCCACGTTGGCGCCGTCCATGGTGCCGATGGTCACCGCGCCGTTCATCATGAACTTCATGTTGCCGGTGCCGCTGGCCTCCTTGCCGGCGGTGGAGAGCTGCTCGGAAATGTCCGCCGCGGGCATGAGCATTTCCGCCGCGGACACGCAGTAGTTCTCCAGGAACACCACGTGCAGCATCTGGCGGGCGCGGGGATGCTTCTCGATCAGCGCGGCCACGCTGTTGATCAGCTTGATGATGAGCTTCGCCCGGTAGTAGCCCGGCGAGGCCTTGGCGCCGAAGATGATGGTGCGCGGGGGGATGGTGTAGTTCGGATTGTCCACGATGCGGTTGTACTGAACCAGCACCGCCAGGATATTCATCAGCTGGCGCTTGTACTCGTGCAGCCGCTTGGCCTGAACGTCGAAGAGGGTGTTCGGGTCGATGGTCACATGCTGGATGCGCTCAAAGCGGGCGCACAGGCGGGCCTTATTGGCCTGCTTCACCTTGTCGAATTTCTCGCGGAAGGCCGCGTCGTCGGCGAAGGGCATGAGCTCCTTCAGGCGGTCGGGCTCCTTGCGCCAGGCTTCGCCGATGGCCTCGTCGATCAGGTCGGACAGGCCGGGGTTGGACATCATCAGCCAGCGGCGGTGGGTGATGCCGTTGGTGATGCCCAGGAAGCGGCCCGGATCCAGCTGGTAGTAGTCGCGGAAGGTGGTGCGGCGCAGGATGTCCGCGTGAATCTGGGACACGCCGTTCACCATGGAGCTCATGGACACGCACAGGTTGGCCATGTGCACCTGGTTGTAGGCCAGGATGGCCATGTGGGCGATGCGGTCCCACTGGCCGGGATAGATCTCCCACAGGCGGGCGCACAGGCGGCGGTTCATTTCTTCCAGGATCATGTAGACCCGGGGCATCAGGATGCGCAGCATCTGCTCGGGCCAGCGCTCCAGCGCCTCCTGCATGACGGTGTGGTTGGTATAGGCGAAGCAGCGGCGGGTGATCGCCTCGGCTTCCTCCCAGCCCAGGCCCTTTTCGTCGATCAAGATGCGCATGAGCTCGGGAATGGCCAGGCCGGGATGAGTGTCGTTCACCTGGAACATCACCTTGTCCGGCAGCATGGACCAGTTGGGGCCGTAGACCTTTTCAAAGTCGTTCAGCGCATACTGTACCGACGCGGAGGACAGGAAATACTGCTGCTTGAGGCGCAGCTCCTTGCCCTTCTCGTGGTTGTCCTCGGGATAGAGCACCTTGGAGATGATCTCCACCAGCTCCTTGCCCTCGGTGGCCTCGATGTACTGGCCGCGGTTGAACTCCTTCATGTCGATGGGCTTGGCCGCGCGGGCGGACCAGGTGCGCAGCATGTTGACCATGTTGCTGTCGTAGCCCAGAACGGGGATGTCATAGGGCACGGCCTGCACGGCGTTGTAATCGCACAGGCGGTATTTGGTTTCGCCGCTCTCGTCGGTGTAATCCTGAACGTAGCCGTTGAAGCGCACCTCCACAGCCTCGTTGGCGCGGCAGATTTCCCACACGTAGCCGTTTTCCAGCCAGTTGTCGGGCAGCTCAACCTGATAGCCGTCGGAGATGTGCTGGCGGAACAGGCCTAGCTCATAGCGGATGGTGCAGCCCATGGCGGGCAGCTTTAGGGAGGACAGGGAATCCAGGAAGCAGGCGGCCAGGCGGCCCAGGCCGCCGTTGCCCAGGCCGGGCTCGGGCTCCCGCTCGAAGATGCGGGATTTGTCGATACCCAGCTCGTCCAGCGCCTGAATGTATTCCTTTTCATTCACCAAGGAAACCATATTGTTGTGGAGCGTGCGCCCCACGAGGAATTCAGCGGAGAGATAATATAATTTTTTCGCGCGCTGGCGCTTGCGCTCGCCGCGGGAGGCGGCGCGGCGCTCCATCACCTCGTCGCGCACGGTCATGGCCAGCGCCTGATAGAGCTGGTCGTCGGTGGCGTCGGTGGTGTCGCAGCCGAACTGACGCTGCAGCTTCGCGACGATTGCCGCTTTGATTTGTTCTTTATTCATGCGGTTGTCAGCCATTCATCATGCTCCTTCCTGATTTAACCCAACTATTTTATCACAATACTCTATGTCTAGGCAAGGTAAAACTTGTCAACTTCTCATTATTGTCATATGACAAGTGCTTTTTGCGGTCGGTTTTCGACAGAAACGGCCGGTTCTAATTGAAAAAACGCCCTTCATAGACTGGAGCAGCCGAAGGGAGGGCGGAAAATGCGGGATTATGTTGAGGCGCGGGTCAGGGAGATCGCGGCGTACATCGTGGGAACAGGCGCCACCGTGCGGCAGTGCGCGGGGCACTACGGCGTGAGCAAGACCACCGTGCACAGGGACATGCGGGAGCGCCTGCCCCGGGTCTGCCCCGCCCTGGTGGAGCCGGTGGCGCGGGTGCTGCGGCTGAATCGGGAGGACCGCCACATCCGCGGCGGCGACGCCACCCGCCGGAAATACCTGAAGGAACGCGATGTGCGGCCACATATGTAAAATGTTGCCGGAATGGTTGCTTATTTGGCAATAATATAGTAAAATTTGATAAAGTTCAAATTATGTATCAACGGATTTTATAATTCGGAGGATCACATGATCGACGCAAAAATCAAAACACTGCTGACGCTGGAGCAGCTGGGCTCCTACACGCGCACGGCGGAGGCGCTTTCGCTGACACAGCCGGCTGTGAGTCATCACATTCGGCTGCTGGAGGAAGAATACGGCATCCGCATCTTTGTGAAGAGCAAGAACAAGCTCAAGCCCACGGCGGAGGGCGAGGTGCTGCTGAGCTACGCGCGGCAGGCCATGGCGCTGTCGGAGGGCGTGCGCCAGGCCATCGAGGACAGCCGCCGGGACATCCGCAGCCTCACCGTGGGCATCACCCCCACAGCCAGCGACATCCTGGTGCCGCAGGTGCTGGCGGCCTACTGCAACGAGCACCCCAGCACCCACATCCAGATCGTGCGCGACACCATCGGCAACATCGACAGCATGCTGTCGTTTTTCGAGCTGGATTTCGCCATTGTGGACGGCATGATCCGCAACGACGGCACCAGCTCCTTCCTGCTGGGCACGGACTATCTGGGCCTGGTGGTGTCCCCGAAGCACGCCTTCGCGAAGCGGATGAGCGTGACCATCGAGGAGCTGCAGCGGGAGAACCTGGTGCTGCGGCCGAAGAACGCGGAGACGCGCAAGCTGTTTGAGAGCTACATCACCAGCCACGGCTACATGATGCGGGATTTCAACATCATCATGGAGCTGGACAGCGTGTCCAACATCAAAGAGATCGTGATGGCGAACCTGGGCATTTCGATTCTTAGCCACAACGTGTGTCTGGACGAGGAGAAGCGGGGCGACATGGTGATCGTGCCCATCGAGAACTGCCAGATGGTGCGCCCCATCAACCTGATCTACCCGAAGGATTTCGCCCATCCGGACATCCTGCAGGATATAAGGGAGAGCTACGCGCGGCATTTCAGCAGGGGGTAAAAACTCATAAAAAAGCCGCTCCGCAATCAAATGCGGAGCGGTTTCAGCGCACCCGGCGCGATTCGAACGCGCGGCCTTTCGCTTAGGAGGCGAACGCTCTATCCTGCTGAGCTACGGGTGCATACGGCCCCATGGGGCACATGGGATATTATGCCATGACGGGGCGGTATTGTCAAGATAATTTTACTCGACGAATTCGCCTGATCGGCCGGCTGAATCGCGCCGATCAGGCGAATTTGCATATGTCTTCCACTTTACCTGAGATATTCAGTGAAAATCAGGATGTATAATCCACTGACCGATTGATAATGACGAAAAACGCGGCGGTTTCAGGGAATGCATCCCCTATCGCACCTCGATCTTCCCCAGCACCTCGCCCACCCGCTCATGCAGCACCAGGCTGGCGCGATGATCGGCGCTGGTCTCGTCGCGGTTGATGACCACCAGGTCCCGGCCGTTGAAGTAATCCAGGAAGGAGGCGGCGGGCTGCACCGTCAGGCTGGTGCCCGCCACGATGAGCACGTCCGCCTGGGAGATCTCCCGGCAGGCGCCCATGATGGTGTATTTGTCCAGCGACTCGCCGTAGAGCACCACGTCCGGCTTGATGACGCCGCCGCAGGCGCAGCGGGGCACGCCGGTGGTGTTCAGCATGAAGTCCAGATCGTACTTTTTGCCGCACTCCAGGCAGGTGTTCTGATAGACCGTGCCGTGCAGCTCGTAGACCAGCTTGTTGCCCGCCTTGCGATGCAGGCCGTCGATGTTCTGCGTCACGATGCCGCGCAGCTTGCCGGCCTGCTCCAGCTCGAACAGCTTTTTGTGGGCGGCGTTGGGCTCGGCGTTGGGAAAGAGCATCTTGTCGCGGTAGAAATCGAAGAATTCCTCGGTGTGGGTGTAGAAGAAGGTGTCGCTCAGGATGGTCTCAGGCGGATAGGCGTATTTCTGATTGTACAGCCCGTCCACGCTGCGGAAATCCGGAATGCCGCTCTCCGTCGACACGCCGGCTCCGCCGAAGAACACGATGCGCTTTCCCTTGTCGATGATCTCCTGCAATGTCTTCACGGCTCTGCGCCTCCTTGTCTCTCCCGGATGGTCACATGCACCACGTCGCCCGGCTGCTTGCCGATGCGCGCGCGGATGTCTTTGCGGATGCCGATGATGTGGCATGGCGTGCCCATGCGCACCAGCTGCCCGTCGTATGGCGCGCCGTCGAAGGTGGCGCGCACGGCCACCCGCCCCTTGCCGAAGGTCTGCCGCACGTCGAAGGGAATCTCCACGTAGGCCGCGTCCATGTCGGGGTTTTTGATGATGACGGCGTCGAATTCGTAGAGCGGGCCCATAGCATCATCTCCTGAAATTATTATAGCCCGTCAGGGCGCGGTTGTAAAGGCGAATTGCGCGGCGCGCGGTTGAGCGGCCCGCCTTCCTCGGCAACTCCTGCAAGCAGGGTGCATTCAGAGTGCTTTGCGAGCCAGCTTTCAGGCTTGCCGGTCACGGCTATCACCTTGCAGCCGTTTGCGTGCACTGCGTTCACAGTGGCTTT
>CADARO010000006.1 GCA_902790345.1 uncultured Eubacteriales bacterium
GTCCAGCTTGTAGTGTCCGCCCGCCATGAAGCCCTCCCACACGGAGCCCTCGGCCAGCTCGCCGTCTCCCATGAGGGTGTAAACGCGATAGCTTCGCCCGTCCATCTTCCCCGCCAGCGCCATGCCCACGCACACGCTGAGGCCGTGGCCCAGGGAGCCGGAGTTCATCTCGATGCCGGGAAGGGTGTTGTGGGGGTGGCCAATGTACTCGGAGCCGAATTGGGAGAACGACGCCTTCACTTCCCCGATGTCCAGGAAGCCCTTGTCCGCCAGCACGGCGTACAGGGTCTCCACGCAGTGGCCCTTGGAGAGCACGAAGCGGTCCCGGTTCGGGTCCTTCGCCCGGTCGGGGGCCACGTTCATCCGGTCGTACAGGGTCAGCATGATCTCCATGCTGCTCATGTCGCCGCCGATGTGCCCGCCCCCGCCGGACACGATGATGTCCAGCACGTCCTGCCGCAGGTCGTATGCCTTGATCGCCAGATTATTCATGCTCACACCTCGTCAAACGTCACGTCTTCGCCGTGCAGATAGGCCTTCACCTTGTCCTCGATGGGGTCGTACAGGTCCGGCTTCACGCCGATGTACTTGCAGGCCTCGTACACCACCGGCACGATGTCGCCGTGGATGGCCGCCACGTGATGGATGTAGGGCCCCTCCACCACCTTGGCCTCCAGGCGCTTCAAATTGTTCACCTCCACCCACACGTAGGTGCCCCGGGTCCAGGGGCCGTCGATGCCCCGGGCGTGGCCCAGCAGGATGGAATACTCGCCCTCGTCGCCGTCGAAGCGCAAAAGGCTCATGGGCCCGTGCTTGGCCTCGGCGGACACCGCGCCGTTCTGGGGGAAGGCCACCGGCACGCAGATGGTGGGCTTCTCCTTGGCCACGGAGATGGGCCAGGGGCCGCAGTGCTGCAGGAGCTCCCCGTTGTCGTTGTCCGGATGGCGCACCGTCCAGTCGGAGAACATGACGCGGCGCTCATTCATGGACGCGGCCTCGGCGATGAGCTGGGAGATGGCGCCGTGGATGTCCGTCTCGCACACCACCGGGATGCCCTCCTCGTTCAGCAGGGCATTGGCGGCGCAGGGCATGATGTTGATCTCGTCCTGCAGGGCGTTCCAGCACTGGATGGCGATGGCGTTGCAGCCATACTTTTCGGCCAGGGATTTCATGGCCACCTTCAGCGCGGCCACGTTGTGAAGGCCCTCCTCGTCGATGGAGCAGGTCATGTTTTCATGGCAGTAAGCGACGACCCTGTCCACCTCCGTCTTTTCTTCCTTCCATTTGCGCATTTCGGCATACAGCTCCGGCAGCGGGATGGGGGCCAGCTGGATGTTGAATTTTTCCAGCAACTCGCCCTCGTTGCACATGGTGCTCCAGAAATCAAAGGGCCGGGGGCCGATCTGCAAAATGCGAATGTGCTGGAAGACCCGCACCACGTTGCACACGGCCAGGAAATCCCTGACGCCCCGCTCGAACTCCGGGTCCTCCAGGTTGCAGTTGTTCATGTAAGTGAAGGGCACCCGGAAGCGCCGGAGCACCTTGCCCGTGGCGAACAGGCCGCACTGGCTGTCGCGAAGGCGCATGCCGTTGGCGTCCGGCCGCTCGTCCCGGGGGCCCCAGAGCAGCACAGGCACGTTCAGCGCCTTGGCCAGCCGGGCGCACTCGTATTCCGTGCCGAAATTGGCGTGGGGCAGAAACAGGCCGTCCACCTTTTCCCGGCGGAATTTCTCGATGATCTTCTCAAGCCCCTGATCGTTGTAGAGCAGGCCCTCGTCGTTGATGTCGTCGATATCCACGAAGTCTACTTTCATTTCGCGCAGGCGGTCGGCGGTGAGTTTTCGATATTCCACGGCGGCCGGGGCACTGAAAATGGCGCGGCGGGTCGGGGCAAAGCCCAGTTTGATCTGTGCGGACATGTAAATCGCTCCCATCATGTATTTTTCTGTGCGGTAACAAAAATCGGAGGACAGCGGCCTGTCCTCCATTATTATATATGATGACGCGTTATCTCGTCAACGTCGCGGGCGGCGTCATTTTCATCAAATCGCAGCGGATGCCCCGCCAGCGCCTCCGCCTCGGCCACTCGCCCGGCGGTCAGC
The DNA here is from genome assembly GCA_902790345.1 of uncultured Eubacteriales bacterium. Classification (GTDB taxonomy): domain Bacteria; phylum Bacillota; class Clostridia; order Christensenellales; family Aristaeellaceae; genus Firm-10. The sequence goes on from CADARO010000006.1 coordinate 2,103, forward strand.
AGCGCGCGGATTCGGGTGGAGGACACCGCTTCGCCCCCCGCGCACACCGCCTCAACGATCACCGGCTCGTAGTGCAGCGCCTCCCCCAGCCTTTCAAGCAGCGCGGCGTCTCCCCGGCCGAAGCGACCGTAGGAGTGATTGTAGCCCGCCACCACGGCCCGGGGCCGCAGCTTCTCTGCCACCCGGGCCAGATAAGCCTCCGGCGACAGCGCGGCGAATGCCGGCGTAAACGCCTCCTCGATGAGCACGTCCAGCCCCAGCGCCGCCAGCAGCCGCGCCCGCTCCGCCCGGGAGGTCAGGGGCGGCGGCACCGCCTCCGGCCGGATGAGGGAAAGCGGATGCCGGTCGAAGGTGAGGGCCGCGGCGGGCAGATCGTATGCCCGGGCCAGCGCCACGGCCGTCTCGATCAGCTTCGCGTGGCCCAGGTGCACGCCGTCGAAGGTGCCCAGCGCCACCACGCAGCCCGGCCCGTCGAATTCATCCATGGAATGCAGTATGCGCATCAGTGTCTCTCCATCAGCATGGCCTTGAACCGCAGCAGACCTTCCTCGTCCATCCGCGCCATGCCGGCAAACGTATTCTCCACATAGACCCGGGCGATCTCGCCGGGAGCCAGGGCCGTGCTATGCCAGTCGGAAGGAATGGGCTGACCGTTCATGACCTGCCATTCATAGCGCTCGTCCAGCCGCACGGCGGGATAAGCGGCCAGCGGCTCGTCCATGGGCCGAAGCAGTTTCTCGATCTCCCCCGCCTCCGCCGCCGCCTTCAGCTCCTCCAGCGTGGCGGCGTCGCTCAACGAAAAACAGCCCGCTTCGCTGCGCAGCAGAAACGCCATGTGTCCGCCCACCCCCAGCTCCCGGCCGATGTCGTGGCACAGGGTGCGGATGTACACGCCCTTGCCGCAGGAAACCCGCAGCATGTGCCGGTCCGCGCCGGACTGACCCAGGTACTCGATGCCGTGCACCGTCACCCGGCGGGGCTCCAGTTCGATGGCCTCGCCCCGGCGGGCCAGGTCGTACATGCGCTGTCCGTCCCGCTTGATGGCGGAATAGGCCGGCGGGATCTGGTCGATCTCCCCCACGAAGCGGGGCAGCGACGCGCGAATGGCCTCCGGCGTCACCGCTGAGGCGTCATGCCGGGCCACGACGGAGCCCGTGGCGTCCTGGGTGTCGGTCTCCAGCCCCAGGCGCAGCTCGGCGATGTAGGTCTTCTTCTTGTCGATGATGTAGTCGAACAGCCGGGCTGCCTTGCCCACGCACACGGGCAGCACGCCCGCCGCGTCCGGGTCCAGCGTGCCGCCGTGGCCCACCCGGGTGCCCCGGGGCAGCAGGCGGCGCACAAAGCCCACCGCGTCGTTGGAGCTCATGCCCGGGGGCTTGAGCAGGTTGATAAATCCGTCCATCTTCCGTGTCTCTCCCGTTCGTCAGCCCTTCAGCGCCGCCCGGGCCGCGTCCATCACGGTCGCCACCGCGTCGTCGAAACCCGTTTCCAGCGTGACGCCGGCGGCCTTGGCGTGTCCGCCGCCCCCCAGAGGAACCAGCATGGCGGCCACGTTGATGGCGCCCTTGGAGCGGGCGCTGAACTTCACCGCGCCCTCCAGCTCCACCGCCAGCAGGGCGATGTCCACCCCTGCCGCGTCGATGCCGAAGTTCACGATGCCCTCCGTGTCCGCGTTCACCGCGCCGCAGGCCTCAAAATCGGCCCGCCGCACCCGCATCAGCGCCAGGCGGCCGCCATCGCTGAACTCGACGCCACCCAGTGCCCGGCCCAGCAGCTTTGTGCGCGCCACGGTGCGGCGGCGGAACAGCCGGTAGTTCAGCTCGCTCAGGTCAAGCCCGGTCTCCAGGCACCGCGCCGCCAGGTTCAGGCTCTCGGGGGTGGTGCAGTCGAAGCTGAAATTGCCAGTGTCGGTGGCGATGGCCACGTACAGGCACAGGGCCAGCTTCTCGTCCAGCCCCACGCCCAGCGCCTCCATCACCTCGCCCACCAGCTCCCCCGCCGCCGCGGCTTTGGCGTCCACCAGCGCGGCGGAAGCGGGAACGTCGTTGGCCAGGTGATGATCCACGCAGGCCAGGGGCAGCTCGGGCCGGATGAGCGCGGCGGCCCGGCCGAAGCGGCTCTGGGCCGCGCAGTCCACGCAGACGACCGCCTCCGGCTCAAAGGGGATATCCTCCGGCAGGAAGAGAGTCCCTTCCGCCGGCAGCATATCCAGAAAATCCGGCGCGCCGTCCTGGCAGCAGGCGAAGGCCTGTTTGCCCAGCCCTCTGAGGGCCAGCGCCAGGGCGATGGAGGAGCCCAGGGCGTCGCCGTCCGGGTGCAGGTGCGTGAGGATGGCGAATCGGTCGTGGTCTCTGAGCCACCGGGCGATGTCAGGTGTTGCCGTCCTCATGAGGCGCCTCCGTCTTTTTGAGAATCTCGTTGATGTGCGCGGCGTACTCGATGTTGGTGTCCAGCTCGAAGATGAGCTCGGGGGTATAGCGCAGCATCATCCGATGGGACAGCTCCCGGCGGATGAAGCCCGAGGCCTTCTTCAGCGCTTCCATCATGGGGGCGCGCAGGTCGTTTTCCAGGATGCTCACCCGCACCTTGCAGTAGCGCAGGTCCCGGGTGGCCTCGGCGCGGACGATGGAATAGGTGCCCGCGATGCGCGGGTCGCGCACGTCCTCCCGGATGATCTTGTCCACCTCCCGGCGGATCTCTTCTGAAATGCGGTCTACTCGTTCATATGAGGGCATGGTGTACCTCCGAATTGTTTAATGGTTTCAGGTCTTTCCGGCGCCTGTCAGAACGCCCACCTGCCACGCCGGAAGATGGGAACGGTCCTGCCGTCGCGGGTGACGGCGTCGATGTCGAGGCCCTCATACCCGATCATAAAATCATTGTGCTCCATGGAGTCGTTGACGCCCAGGGCGCGGCACTCCTCCAGCGTCCTGTTCTCGAAGCCCCTGATCGTGTCCGCGAAGCCCATGCCCAGGGCCAGATGGCAGGCGGCGTTCTCGTCGAAGAGGGTTTCGTAAAACAGCAGGCCCGACTGGGAGATCGGGGAATCGACGGGAACTAGCGCGCATTCGCCCAGATAGGCGGCGCCCTCGTCCATGGAAATCATCTGCTCCAGAAGGGTTTGGTTCTTCTCGGCCCTGACCTCGACGGCCCTGCCGTTTTCAAAGCGGATGGAGAAGTTCTCGATGAGCTCGCCCTGGTAGGACAGGGGCTTGGTGGCGTAGACCACGCCCTCCGCCTTGCCGCGCATCGGGGAGATGAAGCACTCCTCGGTGGGGATGTTGGGGTTGAAGAACACGCCCTGCAGGCTGGTATCACCGCCGCCCTTGAATTCAGCCTCGGGAATCATGCCCACGGTCAGGTCGGTGCCGTTGTCGCCCCTGTAACGCAGCTCGGCGATGCCCAGGCTGTTGAGGTAAGCGCAGCGGTCGGCAAGATCCCTGTCATGGGCCTGCCACGCCGCTTCGGGATCCTCGGTGACGCGGGAGGTGAACAGAATGGCCTCCCACAGCTTCTCGACGGCCTGGCCCCGCGGCAGGCCCGGAAAGAGCTTCTTCGCCCAGGCCACGCCTGGAACCGCCGCGATGCACCACTGATACCTGTTCTCCATCTGGTCCAGGTAGGGCTTGACGATGGGGTACCTCTTCTGATCGGCCTTCGCCATTTTTTTCTGATTGATGCCCTTCAGCCCGTCGGGGTCCTCCGAGGTCAGGTAAATCCGGCAGGGAAGGGTGTCCACGTAGTACTGATACCGGGCCTTTTCCCACGCCTCCACCTTCGACATGGCGGTCACGGTCTGATGGCGGACGTGGAGCTTCTCCAGCGGCTGGTAGCTGAACTCAACCTTGACCTTCGCGGCCCCGGCCTTGTAGCACTCGTCCACCAGCAGCTCGACGAATTTCGGCTGATCGAGATCGCAGCCGATGATCACTTCCTGTCCCTTCTGGATGTTGACGCCCACCCGCGCGATCAGGCGGGCATATTTGCGAAGAATCGTCTGTTTCATGCGCATTCTCCCTGGCGCGCGAATCCGCGCCCATCATTTTTTCACATAAACAGGGGGATGCTTTCACCGAAAACATCCCCCTACTCTGATTTCTGCCGAACGATTCCGGTTTATTCAGGCTGATTCATCGAGGCGTGTTACTGCGCGATTTCCTCCATCACGAAGCACTCGATGACGTCGCCTTCCTTGACGTCGTTGTAGTTCTCCAGGCCAACGCCGCACTCGTAGCCCTGATTGACCTCGCGGGCGTCGTCCTTGAAGCGCTTCAGCGAGTCCACCTTGCTCTCGGTGATGACGATGTTGTCGCGGAGCAGGCGCACCTTAGCGTTGCGCTGCAGCTTGCCCTCGGTGACGTAGCAGCCGGCGATGGTGCCCACGCCGGACACCTTGAAGGTGTTTCGCACCTCCGCGCGGCCCAGGATGGTCTCCTTGAACTTGGGCGCCAGCAGGCCCTTCATGGCCGCCTGCACCTCTTCGATGGCGTTGTAGATCACGCGGTAGAGGCGGATGTCCACGCTCTCCCGCTCGGCCAGGTCGCGCACGGCGTTGTCGTGGCGCACGTTGAAGCCGATGATGATGGCGTTGGACGCGGAGGCCAGCATGATGTCGCTTTCCGTGATGGCGCCCACCGCGCCGTGAATGCAGCGCACGCGCACCTCGTCGTTGGACAACTTCTCAAGCGACTGCCGCACCGCTTCCACAGAGCCCTGCACGTCGGCCTTGATGATGAGGTTCAGGTCCTTGATCTGACCGGCGGAGATCTGGTTGAACAGATCGTCCAGGGAGGTCTTGGTCTGGCTCTTCACCAGGGCGGCGCGCAGCTTGTCCTTGCGCTCCTCCGCCACCTGACGGCTCAGGCGGTCGTCGTCCACGGCGCTGATGACGTCGCCCGCGGAGGGCACGTCGTTGAAGCCGATGACCTCGACGGGCATGGACGGGCCGGCGCTCTTCACCCGCTCACCCCGGTCGTTCACCATGGCACGCACGCGGCCATAGGCCGTGCCGGCCACGATGGTGTCGCCCACGGACAGGGTGCCGTTCTGAACCAGCACGGTGGCCACGGGGCCGCGGCCCTTGTCCAGCTTGGCCTCGATGATGATGCCCCGGGCCTTGCGGTTCGGGTTGGCCCGCAGGTTCTGAACCTCGGCCACCAGCAGGATCATTTCCAGCAGCTGGTCGATGTTCTGGCCGGTGATGGCGGACACCTCAACCATGATGGTGTCGCCGCCCCACTCCTCCGCCACCAGGCCGTACTCGGTCAGCTCGGTGCGGATGCGCTCCGGATTGGCGGTGGGCTTGTCGCACTTGTTGATGGCCACGATGACCGGCACGTCGGCGGCCTTGGCGTGGTTGATGGATTCCACGGTCTGGGGCATGACGCCGTCGTCCGCCGCCACAACCAGCACGGCGATGTCCGTGGCCATGGCGCCGCGGGCGCGCATGGCGGTGAAGGCCTCGTGACCGGGGGTGTCCAGGAAGGTGATACCCTTGCCGTTCACGTCCACGGTGTAGGCGCCGATGTGCTGGGTGATGCCGCCGGCCTCGCTGGCGGTAACGCGGGTCTTGCGGATGTAGTCCAGAAGGCTGGTCTTGCCGTGGTCCACGTGGCCCATGATGGTCACCACAGGATTGCGCAGCACCAGGTCCTCTTCCTTGTCCTCGAAGTTCTCGTCGTCCAGCACGTCCTCGGCGGTCTTGTCCAGCTTCTGCTCCAGCTCCACGTCGAACTCGGAGCACACCAGCTGCGCCGTGTCGAAGTCCAGCTCGGCGTTGATGGTGGCCATGATGCCCAGCAGCAGCAGCTTCTTGATGATCTCGTTGACGGGCTTGCCGATGCGCTCGGACAGGTCCTTCACGGTGATGGTCTCAGCGGTCATGTACGCCTTCTCGATCTTCACCGGCTCGGGCTTGGGCTGCTGAACCTGCTGCTTCTTCTTGCCCCGCTTGCCGCGCTCGAACTCGTCGTCCATTCCATAGGGAATGCCCTTGGCGTTCTGCTGCTGCTTGCGGTTTTTCACCACGCGCTCCGGATCGTTCTGGCGCACGTAGTTTTTCTTGTTCGGGTCATAATTGGAGACGCGCTCCTTCTCCACGGAGGGCGTCAGCTCGCTGGAGAGCTTGCGGCCCATGCCGCCGGGACGCGGCGCGCCGCCTGCCGGACGGGGACCGCCGGCCGGACGGCCGAACTGTCCGCCCTGGCCCGCCGGACGGCCATACTGACCGCCCTGAGCCTGGCCCGGATTGGCGGGACGGCCATACTGGCCCTGACCCGCCGGGCGGCCATACTGGCCCTGGCCCGGATTCGCCGGACGGCCATACTGACCCTGACCCGCCGGGCGGCCTTCGCCGCGGGGCGCGTCGGTTCTCTGCGCGGGGCGCTCGGGCGCGGCGGGCCGCTGCTGGGCCGGCGCGCTCTTGGCGGGCGCTTCCTCCCTGGGTTTGGGGGCGGGTTCAGGCTTCGCCGCTTCGGCTTCCGCCTTAGGGGCGGGCTCCTCCTTCGCGGCGGGCGCTTCGGCCACGGGCGCGGCGGGCGCCGGGGCGGGCTTCTCCTCCGCCTTCGGGGCGGGGGCTTCGGCCACGGGCGCGGGCGCCGGGGCTTCGGTCTGAACCGGCTCGGGTACGGGTACGGCTTCGGTGGAGTAGGCGGTCATGAAAGCGGCGGCAGCCTCCTGCTGACGCTTCATTTCCTCCTTCTCCTGCTGTTCCTGAAGCGCCCTTTCCTTCTGGCGGGCGGCCTCTTCCAGCTTTTTGAGCGAACTGAGCACGTCCTGCGCCTGTCTGCGAGTCTTGGAGATGGAATCGTAGACCTTGCCGACGCCGGCGCTCAATTCCTTGGTACGGTCTTGCACCCTGACTTTGGACATTCCCTGCATGCACCCCCGAGTTTAATCAATCGATTGTTTGGCAGCGTCCTCCAGCAGCGCCGCGAGGCGCTCCGCGAAGGCCCTGTCTGTGATGGCGGCGACCATGCGGCCGCTCTTGCCGATCGCCTGGCCCAGCTCTCCCGCCGGAACCAGCCGATATGGAACATTGTAATACGCGCAGGCGTCGGTCACGGCCTTTCGCGTGGCCGGCGACGCCCCCGCGTCGATGAGGATCAGATGGGCCGAACCGGCCCTGATGAGCTTGTCGCAGGCGTCCGCGCCGCTCTGCACGCGGCCGGCCCGCATGGCCAGGCCCAGCGAGCCCAGCGCCCGGTTCACGGCTGCGCCTCCGCCAGCTCAAGCTCCCGCCTGAGCTGCTCGAACACCTCCGGCGCGATGGCGCATTCCAGCTGGCGCTCCAGCGCGCGGATCTTCATGGCCTTGTTCAGGCACTCCGCCCGGCGGCAGATGTAGGCGCCCCGGCCGGGAGCCTTGCCCACGTGGTCGAAGGAAATGACGCCCTCCGGCGATTTGACCACCCGCAGAAGCTCCTTCTTGGGGAACATCTCGCGGCATCCCACGCACATGCGCATGGGGATTTTGCGCTGCTTGAGCACGCCTTGCTTCCTCCCGTTCCGTCGGGCCTCAGAGGGTCTCGCCCTCAGCCTGCAGCTCGTCCGCCATGGCGGCGATCTGAGCCTGACTCTTGATGTCGATCTTCCAGCCGGTCAGCTTGGCGGCCAGGCGGGCGTTCTGGCCCTCCTTGCCGATGGCCAGGGACAGCTGGTTGTCCGGCACGATGATGCGCGCCGTCTTTTCCTTTTCGTTGATGGCCACGTTCAGAACCCGGGCGGGGTTCAGGGCGTTGGCGATGTACTCGGCGGGCTCGGAGGACCAGCGGATGATGTCGATCTTCTCGGTCTTCAGCTCGGCCACCACGTTTTCAACGCGCATGCCCCTGGGGCCCACGCAGGCGCCCACCGGGTCCACCATGGGATCGGTGGAGAACACGGCCATCTTGGTGCGGGAGCCGGCCTCCCGGGCGATGGACTTGATCTGCACCACGCCGGACTGGATCTCCGGCACCTCGATCTCAAACAGCCGCTTCACCAGGCCGGAATGGGTGCGGGACACCATGATCTGCGGGCCCCGGCTGGTCTTGTTGACCTCCAGCACGTACACCTTCACGCGGTCGTTCACCTTGAACTCCTCGCCCGGCATCTGCTGGGCGGCCTCCAGCACGCCCTCGGTGCGGCCCAGCTCCACGTAGACGTCCTTGCCCTCGATGCGCTGCACCAGCGCGGTGAGGATCTCGTTTTCCTTCTCGATGTATTCGTTGTAGATGTTGCCCCGCTCCGCCTCGCGGATCTTCTGGACAACCACCTGCTTGGCGGTCTGCGCGGCGATGCGCCCGAACTGCCGGGGCGTGATCTTCTCCTCGATCAGGTCGCCGATGCCGTAGACCGGGTTGATCTGGCGCGCCTCGGTCAGGCTGATCTCGCTCTGGGGATCCTCGGGCTCCTCGGTCACGATCTTGCGGGCGAACACCTCCACCTCGCCGCGGTCGCGGTCGATGCTGACGCGCACGTTGCCGCTGTTCACGCCGGAGCCGGAGTAGTTGCGCTTGTAGGCAGCCACCAGGGCGCTCTCGATGGCGGTAAACAGCATTTCGCGGTCGATATGGCGTTCGTTGGCCAGGTCATTCAGGGCCTCGATGAATTCATTGGCGGGATTGGGCGCGGCTTTCGCAGCTTTCATAGCAGGGGTTCCTCCATCATCTATTCAATGTCGTCTTCGTCTTCTTCGATGTCTTCGTCGTCCGGCTCGCCGCCGTCCTCCAGGTCGAACACGTCGCCCAGGGCGGCGTCGATGGCCTCCTCGTCCAGCTCGATCACCGGGGCCACCTGCGCCACCAGTTTGTGGGGGAAGGCGCGCTCCTGTCCGTCGATCTCGATGACCACGCTGCCGTCCACCAGGCCCACCAGCTGGCCCGTGAAGGCCTTCTGGCCCTCCATGGCCTTGTAGAGGCGCACCTCGACGGTCTGGCCCTTGGCCCGCTCGAAGTCGGCGGGCTTCTTCAGCGGCCGGTCCGCGCCGGGAGAGCAGACCTCCATGTAGTCGTACTCCACGTCGTCCATCAGGGGCAGCACCGCCCGGTGGAAGGTCTCCAGCGCGTCCAGGTCGACGCCCTCGCTCTTGTCGATGAAGAAGCGCAGGAACTTCCCCGTGCTCTCCTTCGCCAGCTCCACGTCCACCAGCTCCAGGCCCAGCTGCTCGGCCAGCTTTCGGGCGGTGGGCTCCACATATCCGGACAAAGTGTGCTTCATAGGCGTCGGCATGCTCCATTCAGGCCCGTTTCAGGCCGTAATCTGTATACAACAGGAAAGAGTGGGCATCCCCACTCTTTCAACGCGTGCTTCTATGGCAGATGCGCGAGCGTCATGATATGACACTCATGCAAAGCTATTATACCACAGCCGTCATCCAAATACAACCATCTTTTGAAAAAATGCGGTGGAAAAGTGAACCTTGTCCTCGAAATTTATGTTAAGATTCGCTTTTTCGCCCTCCGCCCCGCCCGGGGCCGCTGCGCGCCGCGCCGGGGTGTGATACAATGAACATGGGGCGCGGGTGAGCGCGCCGGAAAGGGGCGGCTTGACCATGAAAAAGGCTTTTGAAACCATGACGCACAGGGTGGACTTCTGCGTGGTAGGCGGCGGGCTGGCGGGCCTGTGCGCCGCGGTGGCGGCGGCGCGCCACGGGGCGAAGGTGGCCCTGGTTCAGGAGCGGCCCATGCTGGGCGGCAATGCCTCCAGCGAGATCCGCATGTGGGTGTGCGGGGCCCGGGGAAAGGATATGCTGGAAACCGGCCTCATTGAGGAGCTCATGCTGGAAAACCTCTACCGCAACCCGGACAAGAACTACTCCGTGTGGGACGGGATCCTGTACGAGATGGCCCGCAACGAGGAAAACATCCAGCTGCTGCTCAACTGCTCGGTGAACGAGTGCGAGATGAAGGACGGCCGCATCGTCTCCGTGACCGGCTGGCAGATGACCACCCAGCGGTTTCACCGGGTGGAGGCGGCGCTGTTCGCCGACTGCTCCGGCGACAGCGTGCTGGCCCCCCTCTCCGGCGCGCAGACCCGCTGGGGCCGGGAGAGCGAGGCCCAGTTCGGTGAGAGCATCGGCCGGTCCGTTCCCCCGGGCGACCGGCAGACCATGGGCATGAGCTGCATGATCCAGGCCCGGGAGGAGAGCCGCCCCAGCGACTTCATCCCGCCCAAATGGGCCCAGCGCTTCACGCCGGAGGACCTGCCCCACCGGGTGCCGGACATGACCTGCCCCACCGAGAATTTCTGGTATCTGGAGCTGGGCGGCGACGGGGATTCCATCGCGGACACGGAGAAAAACCGGGACGAGCTGCTGCGCATCGCCTACGGCCTGTGGGATTTCGTGAAAAACGACCCCTCCATGCGGGGCGCAACCCGCAACTGGCGGCTGGACTGGGTGGGCATCCTGCCCGGCAAGCGGGAGAGCCGCCGCTACGTGGGCGACTACACCCTGACCCAGAACGACGTGCAGGCCGGCGGCCGGTTCGACGACATCGTCGCCTACGGCGGCTGGCCCATGGACGACCACGACCCCCGGGGCTTCCGGAACACCGATCATCCCAACGTGAACTACCCTGCGCCCTCGCCCTACGGCATCCCCTACCGCTGCCTCTATTCAAAGGATGTGCCCAACCTGTTCTGCGCCGGGCGGAACATCTCCGTGACCCACTGGGCGCTGAGCTCCTGCCGGGTGATGGGCACCTGCGCGCTGCTGGGCCAGGCGGTGGGCACGGCGGCAGCCATCGCCGTCCGGGAAGGCTGCGGCCCCCGGGGCGTCTGCGAGGCGCACCTGGCCGAGCTCAAGCAGACCCTGATGGAGGACGACAGCTACCTGCCCTTCAACCGGCGCCGGATCCCCGAGCTGTCCCGCCGGGCGGCGCTGACCGGCGGCGAAGGCGTGGAAAACCTGCGAAACGGCCTGGACCGGCCCGTGGGCGAGGCCGACAACGGCTTCACCTGCCGTCCCGGCGACGTCATCGAATACCGCTTCGACGCGCCCAGCCAGGTGCGCCGCGCCCGCCTGGTGTGGGACAGCGAGCTCAACCGGGAGAGCATGCCCCGGGTGGGCGGGCGGCCCTTCGTACACAACATGATGTGCAACAAGCCGCTGAACATGGCGGATTTCCACGTGCCCCACGCGCTGACCCGCGCCTTCCGCCTCGAAGGTGTGCGGGAAGACGGCTCCACAGCGACCCTCTTTGAAACCGACGGGAACCACCAGCGGCTCAACCGAATCCCCCTCTCCGGCACGTGGGCGGCGGTGCGGCTGATCCCCCTGGCCACCTGGGGCGCGGAGTTGGTTCACCTGTTCGCCTTCGACGTGGGCTGACCGGGCGGTCACAGCGCGATCTCGTAGACCGGCTGCAGCCGCGCCGCCTTCAGATCCGCGATCAGCGCGGCGGCCTCTTCATTGCGCCCGGCCATGGCGGATTCCGCGTTCACCCGGGCGTCCCGCCGCAGGGGCGCGATGTTCAGCGTCAGCGCTTCCCCCGCCAGGCACTCCCGGTGGTCGGCCAGGCCGATTTCCCAGGTGGCGCCGTTGCAGAAGTTGTCACTGATCATCTCGTTGCCCAGGAACAGGGAGCCGATGTCGCCCCGATAGTCGATTTGCAGGCGCACATCCCTGACGCCCGCCAGCGCGTCCTCCGGCAGGCGGATGATCCAGCGGTACGGCGCGGGATGCTCCACGGACGGCGTCAGCGCCCGCGCCTCGGTCTCCAGCCTGTAGGCCCCCAGCCCGTCCTCGTCCGCCAGGCGCCGGGCGGCCGTTTGGGCCAACAGGTCGGCGGGCCAGGCGTAAAGCGCGTTCTCCGCCCGGGTGGTCTCCAGCCGCAGCCCGCCCTTTTCATCCTCCAGCAGCGCCCCGTCGGTGAACACCAGGCCGCCGTTTTTCAAAAGGAACAGCCGGTTGGCCATGGCGCGGCTGAGCAGCAGCACATCCAGCGCCGTCTCCCCCTTGCGCACGGTGAACAGGGCCGCGTTCCGGCCCGTCTCCAGCGTCGCCTCGCCCATGACGCAGGCCTCTTCCTCGAAGGCGAAGGAGGCCTCCATGCCCTCCGGAACCAGGAACACATACAGCGCGCGGCCCTGAGCGGCGGTGCGCAGCAGGGGCTGGGCGCAGGCCCGCTTCAGCAGGATGCCGTCCATGTCGAAATTGAAGGGCAGCACGGCGTTCTCACCGGAGGCCAGGCTCAGGTCGAAGCGGATCGTCTCCTCCGCCGTCGCCAGCGCCACCGTATCACCCACCTTCGCGGGCGTCTCCCGGTGATCCTGGAAGTTGTTCACGAACAGGAAGCCGCGCTGTCCGTCGGTGCGGACGGCAAAACGCAGGGTGGTCAGGTCGTTGGAGTCGATTTGCGACGCGCCCTCCGGCAGCACGGTCTCCATGGGGGCCAACCGCTGGCCGAAGCAAGCCGCGAACAGATGGAGCGCCTTGAGCCGGCTGTAGGACTCGCGAATCTGGCCGAACTCGCCCAGCGCGGCCTGATAATCATAGGAGCGCTTGGGCACCTGGGCCTCGTTCAGATACGCGCCGTCCTTGCCCATGGGATTGGTGCCCCCCTGGAACATGTAATAGCCCAGGAAGTTGCAGCCGGAGCCCAGCTTCACGTTGGCCATGGCGTCCACGCTGCGGTAGTCCAGCTGGAAGCGGTAGTTGTAGCAGCACATCATGCCGCCGCCCATCTCGCAGCAGGCGTAGGGCCGCGTCTCCGGGTCATAGGGCGGCCTGAAATCGTCGGCGTATCGCCTGCCGGCGTGGTGATAGTCCTCGTAGACGTAGCCCGGTGTGGCGGGATGCTCGCCGGTGTGGCTGTAGAAGATCCAGGGCCAGTAGGCGTAGCCGCCCCACAGCGGCATGATCCGGGGGGAATAGGCCGCGCCGCCCCAGGCGGTGGCGGTGAAAAACGCCGGCGTCAGCCCGCTGGCCAGCGCCGCCTCCCGAAGGGCCAGCAGGTATTTCTCCCCCTCGTCGCCGGCGAAGATCCACTCGTTCGATATGCCGGTGGTCATCTCCCAGGCGGCGGAGGAATGCATGTATTCGTTGTCCAGCTGCACGCCGATGACGGGGCCGCCGTCCCGGAAGAAGAGGCCCCGGACCTGCCGGCCGATCTCATCGTACAGCCGCCGCACATGGCGCATGAAGCCCTCGTTGGTGTGGCGCACCTCGAAGGGCTTGCCGTAGAGCCAGTCCGGCAGGCCGCCGTTGCGCGCCTCGCCGTGATTGAAGGGGCCGATCCGCAGGATGACGTACAGCCCGTGCTTTTGACACAGCGTCACGAACCGCCTGAGATCCCGGCGGCCGGTGAAGTCGAACTCGCCCTCCCGCTCCTCGATGTGGTTCCAGAAAAGATAGGTGGACACGATGTTGACGCCGCCCATGCGCATCTTGATGAGTTCGTCCTCCCAGCGGCGCTCGTCCATGCGGCTGTAGTGAAACTCGCCGGAAACCGGGAAGAAGGGGCGTCCGTCCTTTTCCAGATAGAAATTGTTGAAGGAGAGCGTCGTGCCGTCCTTCGAGACGCCGGCGAAGTCCTCGCCCAGTGAACGGACGGGGGAGGCGTGGTAATCCTTCAGGTTGATCTCATAGCGCATATCTCATTGTCCTTTCCCAGTCGGCCGCGCCGCTTTTTCGTTGGGTATATCATACACGATTTTTTCCTCCATCTCAAGACCGGGGATTGCGCCGGAGCCGGAATCTGATATAATATTTCCATAGAAAATCATCGGAAAGGCAGGTCTAGCCCACATGACGGACGCGCGGGAGCTGAGCGAGCTGTTTTTCAGGAATTTTCCCCTGGCGGTGCGGGAGGAGGAGACCGTGCTGCGCATTCTCGGCCACCGGGACAACCGGGTGCTGGCCCGGCGGGGTGGCGCACCGGCGGCAGGGCCTGGGCGCGGCGCTGCTGGCGGAGACCGAGGGACTCATCAGGGCGGCGGGCTACCGGCGCGTGGTGGTGGGCGCGGGCGAGGACTACCTCACCCCCGGCGTGCCCACATCGAAGCGCTACTACCCGGCGGAGAATGAGGCGCTGTACCCCGGCCTCACGGAGGAGGCCAGCCGCTTCTTTGAAAAGCGCGGCTACACGCACAGCTGGGACTGTAACTGCTTCGACATGCGCCTGACCCTGGCCGATTGGAACCCGCCGGCCTGGCGGAACGGCATGGCGCTGGATGGCGCGGTCTACCGCTGGGCGGAGCCGGAAGACCGGGCGGCGGCCTGCGCCTGCGTGGAGGACGCCTGGCCCGAGTTCACCCGCTACTATAAAAGCGAATCCCTCTACGGCGGCGACCCGGCCCGGCGGGTGATGATCGCTGAGGTGGGCGGCCTCGTCGCCGGAGCGCTGATGGTGTCGCTGGAGGCGGAGGGGCCGGGGCTGGGCAGCGTGGGCTGCACGGCGGTGCGGCCCGCCTTCCGGGGGCGGCACATCGCCGTGAATCTGGTCAGGCTGTCCACCGCCCATCTGAAGGCCTCCAGCATGAGGGACGCCTTCCTGGGCTACACCTATTCCGGGCTGGATCACATGTACGGCTACGCGGGCTACAAAATCTGCGCCTACTACATGATGGCGGAGAAGCGCTTCGAGGCGTGAGCGGGGAGGAGTCGCCATGGACATTTCGCATCTCATCACACCCTACAAATACGGCCGGCCGGTGCTCACCGGCTCGGGCCGGGCCGGCTCATACGACCGGCTGGCGGTGGACTGCCCCACCGTGTTCTCCCACAACGGGCGATTCTACATGATGCACGTGGGCTTCGACGGCGTGGGCTACCAGACCGGGCTGGCGGTGTCGGATGACCTGGTCCACTGGGAAAAGCGGGGCGTCATGCTGCGGCGGGGCACCAACAGGGCCTGGGACCGGGTGGGCATGGCGGCCACTACCGTCCTGATGGATAAGGACCTGTACGGCGGCAACCGGCTGAGGAAGTGGCATGGCCGCTACTGGCTGATGTATCACTCCTATCCCGGCGAGGGCTATGAGGCCGGCTCCGCGGAGGTGGGCCTGGCCTGGACGGAGGACGAAAACCTGATGGACTGGCGCTTCGCCGGGGAGCCGGTGTTCTCCTGGCGAGATGGGGCGGCCTGGGAAAAGGGCGGGCTTTACAAGACCGACCTGACAGAGCGGGACGGGCGGTTCTACCTGTTCTACAACGCCAAGGAGAAGGATTCGGAGGGCTGGACGGAGCAGACCGGGCTGGCGGTGTCGGAGGATCTCCTCCACTGGACGCGGCCCTTCGACCATCCGGTGCTGCCCGTCACGCCGGGGGTCTGGGACAGCGTGTTCGCCTCCGACCCGCAGGTGTTTTTCGATTCAAAGGCGGGCCGGTGGGTGATGTTCTACTACGGGCTGGGCAACCTGTCCGCCTGCGAGGGGCTGGCGGTGTCGGAAGATCTGCTCCACTGGGAAAAATTTCCCGCCCCCATCCTGACCATCGGCGCGAAAAACACCCTGGACGCCACCTACGCCCACAAGCCCGGCGTCATCTGGGCGGACGGGGCGCTGTATCACTTCTACTGCGCCTGCCGCCCTCACCGGGCAGGCGACCTGGCGGACAACGGCGGTGAGTTCCGCTGCGTCACCGTGGCCCGGACCCGGCCCTGGTGAGCCGGATTCTGTTTTCGCGAAACCGCGCATAGACTTTCCCTGTGAAGGGAGGAAGGACGATGCGCGAACAGACGAACAACGAGCCCCTCATGCCCCACAGCCTGGAGCTCACCGAGCGGAAGAAGGCGGTGGTGCGGGGGGTGCAGGCGGTGGACAGCTTCAACGAGCAGATGGTGACCCTCATCACCACGGGCGGCGCGCTGACCCTGCTGGGCAGCGGGCTGCACGTGTCGCACCTGAGCCTGGAGGAGGGGCAGCTGCTGGTGGAGGGGGAGATCGCGGCGCTGGAGTACGACAGCGCGCCCCGGGGGCGAAGCTCCTTCCTGCGCCGCCTCGCCCGGTGAGGCCCTATGCTGTTCTACACCGCCGGACAGAGCGCCGCCTTCCTCCTCATGCTGGCCTGCGGGCTGCGGCTGGGCCTTTTGTGGGACTTCTTCCGGCTGCTGCGCCGCCTGTTTCAGCCGGGGCCGCTGCTGTCGCTGGGGCTGGATCTGTTCTTCGGCGCGGGGGCGGCGGCGCTGCTGTGGGCCTCGCTGCTGGGGGCGCTGGAGGGGGAGCTTCGGCTGTACGCGCTGATGGGCGCGCTGTGCGGCTTCCTGCTCTACGGCGCCACCCTCTCCCGGCTGCTGGCCCTGCTGGCCCGAAAGGTCGTCCGGGGACTGCGAGCCGCCGGGCAGGCCCTGTCCCGCCGCGCTTTCGTGAAAAAATTGTTGAAGTAGCGGCAGGACTTACGCTGTCCCTCGCAGAATACAGTATTTATGTCATCATTCATACAATGGGAGGCGCGAAGCGCGTGAGTCATTACTTTCAGACAGTCCGCCCGCGATTCTGGGTGTTCCTGTTCGCGGGGCTTTTGTGCGCGCTGATCGCGCTGTACGTGGTGCAGCAGAACTACATCAGCCGCCAGGAGGAGACCATCGCCGGCCTGAGCGAGGAATACGCCGCGCTGCAGGAGGCTTCCTCCGAGCTGGAGGAGAAGATCAACTATACCTACACCGATGAATACATCGAGCGCGAGGCCCGGGGCAAGCTGGGCCTGATCTACGAGGACGAGACGCTGTATCAGTCCAGCGGCGCCGGCGCGGACGGCCCGTAACGCGGAGCGCTTTCGCCTCTCTTCATCCGAAGAGGGGCGCGTTTCTTTATGAGGAGGTTTCCCATGGACAACCTGAGGGATTACATCGGCTGGATGGGCGATTACGACTTCGACCGGGTGCCCTTCGGCGAGGTGGACGCGCTGATCCTGTGCCTGATCGCCTATTACGACCTGTCCGCCCTGTTTGGCCCGCCGCGCCCGGAAGAGACGACGCTGCGGGAGGGCCTTGCGCCGATCGAACAAGGCGCCTGCCCCTTCACCGCCTTTGCCCCGCGGGACATGGACTACGCCGCCTTTCTGCGGGAAGCCGCCGCCTCCGCCCGTTATGGCGATCTCATCCTCTCCGATTATGAGGACATCGCCCGGGCCGACCCGCCCCTGCAGTTCGCGGCGGTCTCCTTCCGCTTCGGCGATTTCACCTTCATCGCCTATCGCGGCACCGATCTGACCCTCGCCGGCTGGCGGGAGGACTTTATGATCAGCTTCACCGCCACCGAGGCGCAGACTCTGGCGGCGGATTACGCCGCCCGGCGCACGGCCCGGGGCGGGCGCTTCCGGCTGGGCGGCCACTCGAAGGGCGGCAACCTGGCGCTCTTCGCCGCCTGCGCCCTGTCGGAGGAGGCCTGGAGCCGCGTGGAAACAGTGTATCTTCTGGACAGTCCCGGCCTATGTCCCGGCATGATGGACGAGGCCCGAGTGGAGCGCGTGAAGCCCCGGGCTGTGGCCATCGACCCGGTGTTCAGCGTGGTGGGCAAGCTGTTCGAGCTGGACGCCGTTCAGCGAAGGGTGGCGAAATCCTCCGGCTTCAGCCTGTTGCAGCACAGCCTGGGCAGCTGGGGCGTGGATCACGGCCGTCTTGCCCAGGCCAAGGCCCACGACCCCGCCAGCCGCTGGATCGACGAGGTGCTTCGCCAGTGGATCGACGGCATCCCCCAGGAGCGGCGGGCGCTGTTTGTCAGCGAGCTGTTCGACGCGCTGTCCGCCGGCGGCGCGGTCACCCTGGCCGACATCCTGAAGGCCGGGCCGGCGGGGTTCCGGGCCATCCTGGCGGGGCTTCTCAAGACCAGCCCCGCCGTCAAGCTCACCGCCGCCGAGCTGCCCATGCGGGCGCTGCTGGGCGAGAGCTACGACCGGCTGGCCGGCCGCATCTTCCCCAGGGAAGGAAACAGGACATCGCCCCGATAAAACGTCCGCCGCGCGATATTGTTCGCGCGGCGGACGTTTTATTCTCCTGACATTTACGTTCTATCGTCGTCCGGCTTTTCTTCATCCTCCGTCCGGGCGCTGATGATGTAGCGCGGGCGGCCCTTGGTCTCCAGATAGATCTTGCCGATGTACTCCCCGATCACGCCCATGAACAGCGCCTGCAGCCCTCCCATCAGAAACACGATGCAGGCGGTGCTGGCCCAGCCGGGCACCGACCGGCCGCACAGCGCCGTGATGACCGACCACAGGATGCCGATGAGGCTCAGCAGGAAGATGATGAGTCCCGTCACCGTAATCATGCGGATGGGCTTGACGGACAGGCTGGTGATGCCGTCGAAGGCCAGCTTCAGCATCTTGCTCAGGGGATAGTGACTCTTGCCCGCCTGGCGCTCCCTGCGGTCGTAGCTCACGCAGGTGCTCTTGAAGCCCACCAGCGGCACCATGCCCCGCAGGAACAGGTTGACCTCCTTGAATTTTGAGAATTCCCGCAGCGCCCGGCTGCTCATCAGCCGGTAATCCGCGTGGTTGAACACCACGTCCGCCCCCATGAAGGCCAGGAGCTTATAGTAGCCCTCGGCGGTGAAGCGCTTGAAGAAGGTGTCGGTGTCCCGGCTGGCGCGCACGCCGTAGACGATCTCGCAGCCGTCGTGATAGGCGTCGATCATCCCGTCCATGGCGTTCACGTCGTCCTGCCCGTCGCAGTCGATGCTGATGGCCGCGTCGCACCGGTCCATGGCCTCCATGAGGCCCGCCAGCACGGCGTTCTGATGGCCCCGGTTCCGGCTCTGCTGGATGCCCATGAAGTGAGGATCCCGCCTGGCCAGGTCGCAGATGATCGCCCAGGTCCGGTCCCGGCTGCCGTCGTCCACATACAGCACGCGGCTGTCGTCGCCGATCTTGCCCTCCCCGATCAGCTGGTTCAGCTTGCCCAGAAACAGATCGCAGGTGACGGGCAGCACCTCTTCTTCATTATAGCAGGGCACCACGATATACAATACGGTCTTGCGCATACAGTCCTCCCGGCGCGGCGCGCCCTCATTCCTTCACGCTAGTGGCCACGTATTCGTGCACGGCGTCCTCCAGCTGGCGGGCCAGGGTGCTCCACTTCTGCGAGGCCTCCGCCTGAGCCGCCCGGAACAGCTCGTCGCAGCGGCGCTGGGTGCCGATCTCCATCTCCCGGCATTTCTGGCGGGTCTCCTCCAGCAGGGCGGCGCAGGTGGTCTCCTGCTCCTCCTTCATCCGCGCGATGTTTTCCAGATATTGATCCGCCGCGGCCTGAGCCGACTCGAACACGCCGTTCAGCGCCAGCGCCGCCTCGGCGATGGAGCCCGCGCCGCTCAGGGCGATGGCGCGGCTGGACGCCTTCTCCCGGGCCTCCTTCAGCTGCGCCTGCAGCTTCTCGACCCGCTGGTCCAGCTCGTCCCGCTCCCGGGTCAGGTCCGTCATGGCCTGAATCAGCTGGGCCTTGTTCATGGCCTTCAGTTCCTTTTCCGTCATCTGTGTGCCTCCGCGTGTTTATCAGATCGCGCCCAGGGTGCGCAGCATGAGCTGGGCGTAGGCGCGGGAGAGGAAGTCGTTGGGGTGATTCACGTTGTTGCCGCTCATGTCGCGGAACGCCTTGCGCCGGAGCAGCGCCGCGTGCAGGCTGGTCATGTCCGCCACGCACACGCCCTCCCTTTCCAGCGCCAGCATGGGCGAAAGGTAGTCCGCCTGATTGCCCAGGAAGCCCCTGACCTCCCGGTTGGCCAGGGTGGTTGCGATGAGGACGAACTCGCAGGCCGGGTTTTCGGCCCGGGTGGTTTCCATGATGGCCACGAGGTTGCCGATGAACGTCTCCGGCGGCACCCGGCCCGAGCCGTCGTTCATGCCGAAGCCGATGACGCACAGGTCCGGGCGAAGCGCGGCGGCGTTTTCCCGGGCGGTGTCCCGGCCCCAGGCGCTGGTCTTGCCGCCCACCGAGGTGTTGAGGAGGCGAATGCCCGCCGTGCCGTAGAAGGCGGCCAGGCCCTCCGCCGTCAGCTCGTACCAGGGCTTCTGATAGGGCGGCGCGCCCACCACGCCGCTGGCGTTGGCGCCAGTGGAGATGCTGTCGCCGAAAATGAGGCAGTTCATCGCCGCGCCGGATCTCAGCAGCTTCGCCGTCCGGGGCAGCAGCGCCGTCTTGTCCGTCGGCACGGGGCCGTCCCATTTGCCGCCGTGGCGATAGCTCACCGCGATCTGCCGCCGGTGGAAATACGCGCCTTCGCCGAAGCGGATGAAGCCGCCCTCGGAATGGGGAAAGCAGTGGCCGTCGTCCGCCGGCGGATAGTAGTCGTCATGATCCATGACCGGGATTTCAGAGCCCGCCGGAATGACCAGCTTGCCCTCCGCCAGCGCCCAGTCCCGCCCCGGCCGGTATTCGGTCTCCAGCGTGGCGCCGCGCACGGAGAGGATCTCCTCCGCCGGATACAGCAGCGGCATCGGCCTGATGGAGCCGTCCGCCTCCCTCACGGGCAGAAGCGTTTCATTTGTCATTTCATTCCCGGCCCAGAAGGGCGACAGCAGCGGATCCATGCGCAAACCTCCCCGGTCAATTCGTCTGCCTGAATGATAACACGCGGGGCAAAGGCTGTCAAGCGCGGGGACGGACAGGACGCGCCTATGACAAAGGCTTACTTTTCCCTCTCCGCCAGGTATTCCACCGCGCTGTGGGCGGCCACGTTGCCCTCGCCCACCGCCTTGGTGTACTGATACGGCCGGCCGGTGCAGTCGCCCGCGGCGAACACCCCGGGCAGGTTGGTGGCCATGCGCCGGTCCACGGCGATGTGGCCCTGCTCCGTGGCCAGCCTGGGCAGCAGCGTGCTCAGCGAGATGGCCTCCCGCAGGCAGAACACGCCGTCCACCGGCAGCGTCTCGCCGGTGGTCAGCTTCACGCCGCTCACCCGGCCCTCGCCCTCGATGCCCGCGGCCCGGGCGGCCAGGGTCTCCACATTGTCCGCGATGGGGGCGGGGTTTTTGTAGGTGGGCAGGAAGTACACCTTCGCCGCCAGCCCCGCCAGATATTTCACCTCGTGCTCGAAGCGGGGGCTGCTCACCACGCAGGCGATGGTCTTGCCCCGATACAGCCCGCCGTCGCAGGTGGCGCAGTAGCTCACGCCCCGGCCCAGCAGCGGCTCCTCGCCGGGCAGGGTGGCCGCCGCCGCCACGCCGGTGGTGAGGATGACGGTCTTCGCCTCGAAGAAGTCCGCGCCGGCGGTGAGGCCGTAGTGATCCTTCATGGAGGCGATCATGTTCACCATGGCCTCGTGGATGTCGATGCCCATGGCCTCCACGTGGGCGCGGAAGGCCTTCGTCAGCTCCTCGCCGGTCACGTCCGGCAGGCCGGGATAGTTTTTCACCAGCTCCGCCTTGCCGATCTTGGCGCTCAGGCTCCTTGTGCCGATCCACAGGAAGTTCTTTTCCAATATTTTCAGGTTCAGCGCGGCCGACACGCCCGCCGGGCCGCTGCCGATGACGACGCAGTCGTAAATCACGAAATCATCTCCCATCCTGGTTTTCTCAACTATATCATATTCTTCGCCGCCGGCGCAACCGCATTCGCCCCCGCGCGAAAAATAAACACGGCCCGCCTTCGATTTTTCCCCGCCGCGCTTGACAGGCTCCCAGGGGCTATTATATAATAGCTTCAGTTTTATAAACAGGCACTGACGGGAAGAGTAAGCCGCTTCCTTCGCCTTTCAGAGAGGGCCGCGTATGCTGCGAGCGGCCCGGCGAACCCGGCCGAAAGACACCCCCGAGCCTCCGCCACAGTCTGGCGGCGCGCCGCACGCGATACCGTGCGAAGAGCAACAAGCAGGGTGGCACCACGAACGGCTTTTCGTCCCTACAAACCGGACGGAGGGCCGATATTTTTACCGCCCCGACAAAAGGAGTGAACACACTATGCTGACACAGGCCCCCAAGGGCACGCAGGACGTGCTGCCGCAGGACAGCTACCGCTGGCAGACAATCGAGGACACCATGCGCCGCGTGGCCTCGCTGGCAGGCTACCGCGAGATCCGCACGCCCATTTTCGAGCACACGGAGCTTTTCCAGCGCGGCGTGGGCGACACCACCGACGTGGTGCAGAAGGAAATGTATACCTTCAACGACAAGGGCAACCGCTCCATCACCCTGAAGCCCGAGGGCACCGCCGGCGCGGCCCGGGCCTTCATCGAGCATCACCTGTTCGCCGACCCCCTGCCGGCCAAGATGTTCTATGTGTCCTGCCCGGCCTTCCGCTATGAGAAGCCCCAGAACGGCCGCCTTCGCCAGTTCCACCAGAACGGCGTGGAGGTGTTCGGCGCCAAGGACGCCAGCGTAGACGCGGAGGTCATCGCCCTGGCCATGGACGTGCTGCGGGAAAACGGCATCGACGGGCTGCGGCTGGCCATCAACTCCATCGGCTGCCCCGCCTGCCGGGCGGCGTATCACGAGAAGCTGAAGGCGTATCTGGAGCCCAAGCTGCCCACCCTGTGCGAGACCTGCCGGGATCGCTTCCAGCGCAACCCCATGCGCATCCTGGACTGCAAGGAGGACGCGCCCAAGCTGACCGACGCCCCCGCCATGCTGGACAGCCTGTGCGACGACTGCAAGGAGCATTTCGACAAGCTCAAGGCGTATCTCACCGCCCTGTCCATCCCCTACGAGGTGGATCCCCGCATCGTGCGCGGCCTGGACTACTACACCAAGACCGTGTTCGAGATCATCACCGACACGGAGAACGGCCCCCTGACCGTGTGCGGCGGCGGCCGCTACGACGGGCTGGTTCAGGAGCTGGGCGGCCCGGAGACCTGCGGCATCGGCTGGGGCATGGGCGTGGAGCGCATGATCATGGTGCAGGACGCCCGGGGCACCGCGCCGGAAGCGCCGGCGCTGTACGACGCCTTCGTGTGCACCCTGGGCGACGCGGCGCGCCTGGAGGGCGTGAAGCTGGTGCGGGAGCTGCGCCAGGCAGGCGTGAAGGCCGATCTGGATCACGCGGCCCGCTCCCTGAAGGCGCAGTTCAAATACGCCGGCAAGCTGAATGCCCGCTACGTCGTGACCATCGCCGAGGACGAGCTGGCCCGGGGCGTCGTAAAGCTCCGCGACATGGCCGAGAGCGCCGAGCGGGAGGTCCCCCGGGACGCCGTCGCGGCCGAACTGAGGAAATAATTTCCATTATATATACTGTAATTGGGAGGCAAGATCAACATGTTCCAGTCCAGAACACACACCTGCAACGAGCTGCGGCTTTCCAACGCCGGCGAAAAGGTCACCATCGTCGGCTGGATGGAAAACGTGCGCGAGGTGGGCTCCACCCTGGCCTTCGTCATCGTGCGCGACTTCTACGGCACCACCCAGGTGGTCATCGAGAACAACGACGAGCTGATGGCCCTGGTGAAGGGCCTCAACTGCGAATCCACCATTTCCGTCACCGGCACCGTGCGCGAGCGCTCCAGCAAGAACCCGAAGATTGCCACCGGCGAGATCGAAGTGGTGCCGGAGACAATCGAGGTGCTGGGCCGCTGCATCTACAACGAGCTGCCCTTCGAGATCAACCGCTCCCGGGAGGCGGACGAGAACACCCGCCTGCGCTACCGCTATCTGGACCTGCGCAACCCCGAGGTGAAGAGCAAGATCGTGATGCGCAGCCAGATCGTGGCGGAGCTGCGCCGCTCCATGACCGACCACGGGTTCCTGGAGATCACCACCCCCATCCTCACCAGCTCCTCCCCGGAAGGCGCCCGGGACTACCTGGTGCCCTCCCGGCTGCATCCGGGCAAGTTCTACGCCCTGCCCCAGGCCCCGCAGCAGTTCAAGCAGCTGCTCATGACCTCCGGCTTCGACCGCTACTTCCAGATCGCCCCCTGCTTCCGCGACGAGGACGCCCGGGCCGACCGCTCCCCCGGCGAATTCTATCAGCTGGACATGGAGATGGCCTTCGCCTCTCAGGAGGACGTGTTCGCCGTGCTGGAGGACGTGCTGCCCCCCATCTTCGCCAAATACGGCAAGTATGACCGCGCCTCCTCCGCCCCCTTCCGCCGCATCGCCTACAACGAGGCCATGGACAGATACGGCTCCGACAAGCCGGACCTGCGCATCAGCCTGGTGGTGGACGACCTGACCGAGCTGTGCCAGGGCGCGGGCTTCGAGCCCTTCGAGGGCAACGTGGTGAAGGCCGTGGTGGCGCCGGGCTTTGACAAGACCCGCAAGTTCATCGACGCCCTGTGCAAGGACGTGGAGACCGCCACCGCCAACAAGGCCTACTGGTTCAAGGTGAATGAGGACGGCTCCTTCGCCGGCGGCGTGTCGAAATTCCTGGCGGAGAAGAACGCCGCCGTCACCGAGGCGCTGAATCTCAAGCCCGGCTGCACCGTGTTCCTGGCCGCGGGCAAGAAGACCGCCGCCCAGAAGACCGCCGGCGTCATCCGCAAGCTCCTGGGCAACGCCGTGGACGCCTACATGGACAAGGACAAGTACGAGTTCTGCTGGATCGTGGACTTCCCCATGTACGAGATCGGCGAGGAGTCCGGCGAGCTGGAGTTCTGCCACAATCCCTTCTCCATGCCCCAGGGCGGCCTGCAGGCCCTCACCGAGAAGGATCCGCTGGACATCTACGCCTGGCAGTACGACCTGGTGTGCAACGGCGTGGAGCTGTCCTCCGGCGCGGTCCGCAACCATGACCCGGAGATCATGATCAAGGCCTTCGAGCTGGTGGGCCTGGGCGAGGCCGACGTGAAGGCCAAGTTCCCCGCCATGTACAACGCCTTCTGCTACGGCGCGCCGCCGCACGCGGGCATCGCTCCCGGCGTGGACCGCATGGTCATGCTCATCGCGGGAGAGGAATCCATCCGCGAGATCATTCCCTTCCCCATGAACAAGAACGCCCAGGACCTGATGATGGGCGCGCCCTCCTTCGTGGAGCCCAGGCAGCTGAGCGACGTGCACATCGCCATCGTGGAAAAAGAGAGCTAATAATTAACCGGCCTCATCCGTCCGCCCGGGCGGATGAGGCCCTCTCCGCCTCTTTCCCTTATCTACTCAGAACGATAAACCGCGCAAAACAATTCGCCGGAAATTTTTGCTGAAATTGTCGATTTTCCATCGATTTTCCGACAAACCCGTCTCAAAATGAGTCGAAAAACACGTAGTTTTGAAACAAATTGCCGAATTTCGTCGCCAAACCGGGGTTTGAGACATATTTCTGTAATAAATTTTAACATTCGACCGGAGGCAAAAGCCCTTGCATTGTCTGGGGACATATGGTAAGATAATACTGCGTCCGGTGCATGCGGTTCGCCAAGTGGCCGATGGTTCAGGTGAACCGTCATGCATGGGCGGTATATTTTAGAATTTGAACCGGAGCGGAGTGAGTTCCGGTTATGGTAAGCCCTTTGATCACTCAAGGAGGTGAAAAAACATGCGCAGGCAGTTTTTTCGGTTGCGCGATCCTACAGCAACCGGACGCATCAGGAAACTGATTTGAAAAAGAATCGGATGAACTGATTAGTTTCAATGCGAGGAGGAAATTGCTTTGAAGAAGTTTCTTATTGCTCTGCTGGCTGCTCTTCTCGTAGTCGGCATGTTCACTGTGGCGATGGCCGAAGTGGGCGACCAGTTCCCGTCTGGCCCCGTCAGCGCTGACAAGGATCCGGCTGATCCGCTGATCCTGCCCCTGCCCAGTGCTCCCGAAGGCGGCTCCGACGTCAATCCCGACGCCCCCGCTGCCAAAGAGTCTACAGAGTGCCAGCACACCGGCTCCACCCATACTGAAGTCGTGTTCAGCGGCACCCCCATCTGCACCGCGACCCGCGCTGAAGTGACCTTCTGCGACGAGTGCGGCCAGCCCATCTCCACCAAGCCCCTGCCGATCCTGGACCATGACGTGGACCTGGCTGATGCCAAGATCATCACCCCCGCCACTTGCGTGACCAGCGGCACGATGCAGGTTTGGTGCAAGCGCTGCAACCAGTATGTCACCGTCCTGAACAAGACCATGGCTCCTGGCCATCGTTTTGACAAGGGCACCGAGGTCCGCAAGGCGACCTGCGTTGACCACGGCGTTATCAAGTATGTCTGCCTGGACTGCGGCGAGATCGTTGAGGAAGAGACCTCTATGATCAACCACAGCTTCGACATGAAGAAGAGCAGCACCATCGTCCGCACCCGCGGCAACTGCGAGCAGGTTGGCGGCTATCAGGCCGTTTGCCTGACCTGCGGCGGCACCTTCTGCTGGGGCGAAGGCCACGAAGACAAGCCCACCTATCTGTACGGCGCGAAGAACGCTGCCGGCGCTGATGTGAGCCCCGTCGTCACCGCTGCCTCTCCCCGTGGCACCCGCGTCCTGCGCATCGCTGCCCGTGGCCACAACTATGTTGATGGCATCATCATCAAGCAGGTCACCTGCCAGCAGGATGGCACCGTTGAGTACACCTGCAAGAACACCAACCAGACCCTGGAGTATGAGCCCTGCTATCAGAAGCACATTGTCACCCTGCTGGCCTCTACTCTCGAGTACAACACCAAGGTTGGCGAGCAGATCCAGAAGTACCATCAGCTGAAGGAAGTTATCGAGAAGCAGCCCACCGCGACTGAGCCCGGTATCCACTACTTCTACTGCACCGTGCCTGGCTGCACCTACGCTTCCAAGGAAATGGCCTACTATGCCAACTCCGTGGTTCCGCCGACGCCTGCCTCCACTGCTACCACCAAGCCCACCACTGCTCCGAAGCCCTCGACTCCCTCCACCAACAAGAAGGGCGTCAGCATCCCGAAGACCAATGACACCACCAGCAATCTGCCCTATGTGCTGATCGCTGTCGCGTTCGTCGGCCTGGTTGCTCTGGTTGCTTCCAAGCGCAAGGTTAACGGCTAATTGACCCGGGGCGGTTGAGCGGTAATGTTAGGATCGCACATTGCCGCTTGACCGCCCCTTTTTTCGCGTCTTCCCCCATTACTATTTCCCAGGAGGATAAGCAGTATGAGCAAGAATACCCGCAAGGATAAAATTGTCTTGATTCGCCGCGTGGCCGGAATTGCGCTTTTGCTCGTTCTGGTAATCGGCGTTGCCTTGCGCGTGAATCAGATTCGCATCAGCAATGATCGAGTCGCCAAGTACGAGCAGCTGCAGAGCCTCAATCCCAACAAAGCCAGCGCCCGGGCTGAAGCCGAGACCGAGCCTACTGAGGCGCCGGTGGAGGATGAAGCCACTGCCGAGACCGATCCCACCGAGGCTGCAGAGCCTGAGACCACCGAAGAAGCCGATGAGAAGGCCAGCGCCTGCGTTCAGGCCTTTCCCGCTCAGCCCGTCACCATTCTGACTGCCGCGGCTGCGCCCAACAATGAGACCAACAGCAGCGACGAGCGCGTTTTCCAGGATGATTTTGAAGAACTCTACAAGATCAATCCCGATCTCGTCGGCTGGATCGACGTAGGCAACTATATGAGCATGCCCGTCGTTTATAAGGACAATTCCTTCTATCTCGATCATGACTATTATGGCAATCCGGATAACGCCGGCACCCTGTTCATAAACGAAGCCAACACCATCTGGCCCGACGGCGACACGCCGGCCGATCAGAACCTGCTCTTCCACGGACACAACATGCGCGACGGCTCCATCTTCGGCGATCTGGACGACTATCGCAATGTGGATTACATGCAGAAGAACGTCATCGTCTACTTCCGCACGATCTACGATTACGACCCGATCCCCTATGTGATCTTCGCCGCCTTCGACATGTCCGCCACCCCCGGTGAAGCCGGCTACTTCGACGTTGGCTACATCAACTTCGATGACGACGCGGAATTCGAGGAGTACACCAGCTCGGTCATCCGCCGTTCCTTCTTCAACATGCCCTACGGCGTGGCCCGGAACGACCGGATGCTCACCCTGCTCACCTGCTCCTACAGCAACGAAAACGGCCGCTACGTTCTTTTCTGCCGTGCGCTGCACGAGGACGAGACCGTGGAGAGCATTTTAGCCCGCGCCAACGAGATTACGAAGAAGTAATATTCAGGAGAAAACGCAAACGCCGCTTCCCTCCCCCGCGGAGAGAAGCGGCGATTTTCTTTTGATAATATAAACGGGGTTACACGGCGCCGCCCCGCATCTTGTTCACGGAGCGCTCCACGGCGTCCTGGCTGTTGCCCCAGGGCTTGTCCCGGTTGCGATAGTCGAATTTGAGGGTGAACCACTCCAGGTCCTTCTCCACCCGGTTCAGGTTTTCCAGCTCGATCTTCGTGATGGTCTCGATGAGCTCGTTCAGCTCCTTGCCGGACAGGTGCTGCGGCGCGGCCTTCATCACCTGGGCGTAGTGATCCAGGCAGAAGCCCTTCGAGGAAGCCAGCGCCTTGCGGAACTCCGCCTCGTGCTTGTACATGTACAAAAGCGTGTACACATAGCGGTCCATGGCGGTATTCAGCCGCTCGCAGAGGATGCAGCGGCCGGTGAGCTCCAGGATCTCGTCCGCGCAGGCGGGAATGTCGGCGCTCTTCTTGCCCATGCGGGCGATGAAGTTCTTTTTTGCCTCCTCGTTCCCCGCCGCGGCCACGCGCCTGGCGTTCTCCGCCAGCTTTTCGATGGTGCGCTTCATGTAGGTATCGGTCATCAGCGCCAGGCCCAGCCGGTTGCCGGCGTCGAACATCATCTTGAAATGGCGGCGGCAGAAGCCCTTTTCGTTCACCTCCACCCGGCGGTCAGGCTCCATGACCGACGCGCCGAGGAAGTTGTCCACGTATTCCTCCTCATTCTTCTTCGCGAGCACGCACAGCGGGCACTCGCAGTCGCTCTTATAGGCGTCCCAGACCGGAATGGTGTCGATATGCTGGTTCATGAAAGCCTCACTCCTTTGCGTATTCTTATCATAACAGATGGCGCGGCGCGGCGCAAGGGGGTATCAGATGGTTTTCATGATTCACCGATTCCGCCTTGACAAAACCCGACTGAAACGCTATCATTCATACTGTATTATTGTGTCGATTCCAAAGAGGTGTTCTTTGTTGGAAAAGTTTGACGTCATCGTCGTGGGCGCGGGGCACGCGGGCTGCGAGGCCGCGCTGGCCTGCGCGCGCCTGGGCTTTCAGACCCTGCTGCTCACCCTGAACCTGGACGCCGTGGCCCTCATGCCCTGCAATCCCTCCATCGGCGGCACCGCCAAGGGGCATCTGGTGCGGGAGCTGGACGCGCTGGGCGGCGAAATGGGCCGGGCCATCGACGATACGTTTCTGCAATCCCGCATGCTCAACACCGGCAAGGGCCCGGCGGTGCACTCCCTGCGGGCCCAGGCGGACAAGCTGCAATACCGCCTGCGCATGCGCCGCGCCATCGACGAGCAGGAGCGGCTGGTGCTGCGCCAGGGCGAGGTGGCCCGGGTGCTGACGGAAAACGGCCGCGTGACCGGCATCGAGACCACCACCGGTGGCGTGCTGAGCTGCGGCGCGCTGGTGCTGGCCTGCGGCGTGTACCTCAAGAGCCGCATCATCATCGGCGACTGCAGCTGGCAGGGCGGCCCCCAGGGGCTCACCTGCGCCACCGCTCTCACCCAGTCTCTGGCGGACCTGGGCTTTTCCATCCGCCGCTTCAAGACCGGCACCCCCGCCCGGGTGGACGGCCGCACCGTCGACTTTTCAAAAATGGAGCCTCAGTATGGCGACGAGCCGGTGGTGCCCTTCTCCTTCCTCACGGACAGGGCGCTGCAAAACCGGGCCGTGTGCTACCTCACCTACACCACCCCCGAGACCCACGACATCATCCGCGCCAACCTGCACCGCGCCCCCATGTACAAGGGCTCCATCCACGGCACCGGCGCCCGCTACTGCCCTTCCATCGAGGACAAAGTGGTGCGCTTCGCCGACAAGGAGCGGCACCCCGTGTTCCTGGAGCCGGAGGGGGACTACACCGTGGAGTGGTACGTGCAGGGCGTGTCCACCAGCATGCCCGAGGACGTGCAGCGGGCCATGTACCGCACCATTCCCGGCCTGGAGCACGCCGAGCTGGTGCGGCTGGCCTATGCCATCGAGTACGACTGCATCGATCCCACCCAGCTGAACGCCGACTTTTCCGCCCGGCAGGTGAAGGGATTATTCTGCGCCGGCCAGATCAACGGCACGTCGGGCTACGAGGAGGCCGCCGCCCAGGGGCTCTACGCCGGCATCAACGCGGCGCTGTTCCTGAAGGGCGAAGCGCCCCTCATCCTCACCCGGGCGGACAGCTACATCGGCGTGATGGTGGACGACCTCACCACCAAGGGCACCGACGAGCCCTACCGCATGATGACCTCCCGGGCCGAATACCGGCTGCTGCTGCGCCAGGACAACGCCGACCAGCGCCTGACCGAGCTGGGCTATCGGATCGGCCTGGCCAGCCGGGAGCGCTACGAGCGGATGCTGAAAAAGCGGGAAGGCAGCGAAGCCATCACCCGCCGGCTGAAGGAAAAATTCGTGCCGGTGGACGAGGCGCTGCAGGCCTTTCTGGAAGCGCACGGCGAGCAGCGCAGCGAAAAGACCTCCCTGTCCCTGCGGGAGCTGCTGTGCCGGCCGGGCATGACGCTCGCCGACCTGGCCGCCTTCGATCCCTGGCTGGCGGAGCAGCCGGCCGACGCCGCCGAGTTGGCGGAGATCTCCACGAAGTACGAGGGCTATCTGGATCGGCAGCGGGCCCAGGTGGCCCAGTTCCGCCGCAGTGAGGACTTGCTGCTGCCCGAGGATATGGATTACATGGGCATGGACACGCTGCGCATCGAGGCGCGGCAGAAGCTGACCGCCCAGCGCCCCCGCTCCATCGGCCAGGCCGCCCGCATTCCCGGCGTATCGCCGGGGGACGTGACGGTGCTGATGGTGGCGCTGGAAAAGATGAAAAGGAGCCGCTCATGAAGGACATGATAACAGAAGGGGCTCGGGCCATGGGCATCGTCCTGCCGGAGGACGCGCCGGAGCGCTTTGAGCGGTTTCACGCGCTGCTCACCGAGGCCAACAAGACCATGAACCTCACCCGGGTGCCGGACGACCCCGCCGAGGCGGTGGATCGCAACTACCTGGATTCCCTGACGCCGCTGGCCGTGCCCGGCCTGATGGAGGGCGTCGCCACGCTGTGCGACCTGGGCGCGGGGGCGGGCTTTCCGGGCATTCCTTTGGCCATCGCCCGGCCGGACATCCGCGTGACGCTGATGGATTCCCTGGGCAAGCGGGTGGCGTTTCTGAACGACGTGATCGAACAGCTGGGGCTGAACGCGGAGGCGGTGCACATTCGGGCCGAGGAGGCCGCCCGCCTGCCGGCATACCGCGACAGGTTCGACCGGGTCACCGCCCGGGCCGTGGCGGCGCTGCCGGCGCTTGTGGAGCTGGCGCTGCCGCTGGTGAGGCCGGGCGGGCGCTTCATCGCCTACAAGGGCCCCTCCCTGGAGGAGGAGCTGGCCGCCTGCCCCGCCGTGTTGAGGCGGCTGAACGCGGGCGAAGCCGTCTGCCATGCCGCCCCCATCCCCGGGCGGGACTGGGATCACCGGCTGTGCGCCGTGGAAAAGGCCGGCGCAACGCCCAAATCCTTCCCCCGGCGACCCGGCGAGGCCGCCCGCAATCCCATCCTGCGCTGATTGGAGTTGACTGTTTCTTGCAAATCGTTCAGGCGTCCGTGGGCGCCTATCACTACGACATCATTCTGGAAAACGGCCTCACCGGGCGGCTGGGCGATCGGCTGGCCCAGCGGCTTCACCCGGCGCGGGCGCTGCTGGTGACCGATGAAAACGTGTGGCGGCTGTACAGCGGCCGGGTCACCCGCTCGCTGGAGGCGGCCATGATCCCCGCCGAATCGCTGGTGCTGAAGGCCGGCGGCTATCCCGCCACGTTGGACGCCCTCCGGGAGATCGCCGGGCGCATGACCGAGATGAAGCTGGGCCGGGAGGACGCCCTCATCGTGATGGGCGGGGGCTCCCTGTGCGACACCGGCGGCTACGCGGCCTGGAATTACCGCGACGTGGTGCGCCTGGTGCAGGTGCCCACCACCCTCATCGGCATGGCGGACTGGGCCGTGGGCGGCAAGACCGCGCTGGAATACAAGCCCGGCTCCCGCATGATCGGTTCCTTCTTCCCGCCCACGCTGACCCTCATCGACCCTCAGACCACCGCCACCATGCCGGAGCGGGAGTTCATGAGCGGCATGGGCGAGGTGATCAAGTGCGGCTGCGCGGCGGACGCGGCGCTGTTTCACCTGCTGGAGAGCCTCAGCGGCCGCGCGGCCATCCAGGCGCGGATGGAGGAAATCGCCTGGCGCTGCCTGGAGCTGAAGCGGCCCCTGGTGGGCGCGCAGCGGCGCAAGGCCATGCTGGGCCACAGCGTGGCCCACGCCATCGAGACGGCTCAGCGCTACCGGGGCCTGCTGCACGGCGAGGCGGTGGGCGTGGGTATGCTGACCGTGGCGCGGCACGGGGAGCGGCTGGACCTCACCACCCGGGGCACCGCGGAGCGCATCGCGGACTGCCTGCGCCGCTACAGCCTGCCCCTCACCGCCCAGGTGGATCCGGGCGCCATGCAGGCCCGGCTGCACGCCCTGGGCACCAGCCTGGACATCGCCGTGCCGGAGCGCGTGGGCTGGACCTGCGTGCATCACGTGGACAACACCTTCGTCACAAACGCCTGGTTCGGCAGCCTGTGACGTCTATTTTTCCCTGTCTGCGCATAAGTATATACTGTCATACGACATAAAAAGGAGGGTGTTTCATGAAAAAGCTGGTTTCGCTGCTGCTGTCGCTGGCGCTGCTCGCCGTCCCCGCCCTGGCCGAGGCGGACAACGACGACGCCCGCCGCGCCGTGTTCGACGCCATGGAGGTCTACGCCTGGTTCGTCATCAGTCCCCTGGACGTGGATCTGAACGCCCCCGCGCAGGAGGGGTTCTACCCCGTGCTGGACGAGGTGCTGGGCAGCGCCGACGCCATGCAGGAGCGGCTGGACGCCTATTTCTCCCAGGACATCCAGCAGGCGCTGTGGGCCTGGGACGCCTACCGAAACTGGGACGGCTGGCTCTTCGGCCGCGCGCCGGAGGCCAGTCCCCTGGCCCGCCCCATCGACCCGGACATCGCCGACGTGTCCATCGCGCTCACCGGCGAGACCGACGCCCGGCGGGAATACACCGCCACGGTGTGGCTGCTCTCCCTGGACGAGCCCATCCAGCTGACCTTCGTCAGCGAGCTCACGGACGGCCGCTGGATCTTCACCCAGTTCCCCTTCTTCTGGTGAGGCTGTGAATTCTCTGTGAAGGTCCTTGACTGAATACCGGCGCGGGGTATATAATAGGCCCAGAGAACAGCTTGGGAGGCGACGGCCTTGGACGAATCGACGAAGCCGGCCTGCTGCCGCGAATCGGCCGAAAAGGCCACCCATCGCAGCCCGGAGGACGTGCGGTGTCTGCTCAATCGGCTCAGCCGCATCGAGGGCCAGGTGCGCGGCGTGAAGGGCATGGTGGAGAAGGACGCCTATTGCGTGGACATTCTCACCCAGGTGATGGCCGTGCAGGCGGCGCTGAACGCCTTCAGCCGGGAGATCCTGGGCCGGCACATCAGGACCTGCGTGGCGGACGGCATCCGCGCGGGAGACGACGAGGTCGTGGACGAGCTGGTCGCGACCGTTCAGAAGATCATGAAATGAGGTGTGTGACATGAAGGTATTGAGCGTCGACATGCACTGCGAGATGTGCGTCAAGCGCGTGACCAAGGCGCTGAACGAGCAGGGCCTGGATTTCTCCGTGAGCCTGGCGGACAAGACCGTCACGGTGAACGGCTCCGACGAGGACGTGCAGAAGGCCGTGAAGGCGCTGGACGCCATCGGCTTTGAGGCCAAGTAATCAACATCACAAAAGCGGGGCGGCATCAAACGCGATGCCGCCCCGTTGATTTATCCGGTTTCATTCTCCCGTGGTCCGCTCATAGGTGCCCCAGAAGCCGGGGAACAGCCGCGCCACGGCGGGCGTCAGCGCCTCCTCCACCACGGCCACGCACCCGGCCCGCCAAGCCTCGAAGGTCACGATGTCGCCGGCCTCGCTCTCGGCGGTGTAGGAGCGGCCCACCCGCCGCGTCACGGCGGCGGTGAGCTGGCGCTTCACCAGATAGTCCGTCTGGTTCGACAGGGTGACGACCGGCTCGCCCGCCTCGTCGAAGCACACGCTGAGCACGCTGCCCTCCCGGCCTTCCTCCTCCGCCTGCTCGCGGTAGTCGCCCAGCAGCGGGAAATAGGCCGCCCGGGCCATCAAAAGGCTGGTGTCCTCGGCGATGTCGTCCAACACCAGCAGCAGATCCACCGTGCCGTTCTCCGCGTGATACAGCACCGGCAGCTCCCTGCCCGTCTCAATGGTCACCCGCAGGGCCATCAGGTCGAACACGCTGCGGTTGGAGGGCCAGGCCACAGTGGTGCCGCCGTCCTTGCGCACGGCCAGCGTCGTCTCGACGCCGCCCATGGGGTCCCGCACGCTCACGTCCAGCCAGTCCTCGCCGTCCCGCCGGTTGGTGGCGCGCATCCAGGCCAGGGTCAGCGGGTTGTCGCCGGGCTCGTAGGCGATCATGGCCTCGCCCTCCGGCAGCAGCAGGCAGTCCTCCCCCTCCACGGCGCTCACCACCAGCGCGCCGTCGTCCAGCTCCAGATGGGCCCAGCCGGTGTGGGACATGGTGCCGGTATCCAGGGCGCTCATCATGTAGAACAGGGTATACACGCCGTTGTCCGCCAGAGACAGGGCGTAGCCGCCCCGCAGCAGCTGGGGCGGGGTGTCGCCGCCGTCCAGCAGGGCGGTCATGGTGCCGTCCGCGCCCAGGGTCATCCGGGCGCCCCGCTCGACGCCCGCCAGGCGCCAGGTGGCGTTCCAGTCCCCCGCCAGGGCGTCCGGCGGATCCACCCGCCCGACGCGGCCGAACACGCGCCGCACCATGGCGGGCGTGTAGCGGTTCCGGCCCGGCGCGCCGTCATTTCGGGCCAGCAGCACGCTCTTGTCGCTCACCAGCGCCTCCCCGTCTCCCTGGAAGCCGGTGATGGCCAGGGTGTCGCCGATCAGCGTAAGCCGCTGGCGCGCCTTGCCCGGCCAGTAACGGCCCGCCCGGGACATGTTTGAATAGGCGCGCACGTCCACCGCGAAGGACACCGCCGAATTGCCCGTGCGGTTTTCCTCCCGGGTGAGGTCGCCGGGGCTGAGCTCGGCGGCGTAATAGGAATACAGGCTGTCCTCCATGTAGCACATCACCGAGGCGAACAGCCGCCCGAACGCGGGCACCAGCTCCAGCACCAGCGTGTCCTCCTCCCGCTCCAGCACATATCGACCCGCCGCGTCCTCCGAGAACGCCCGGAAGGCCGCCATCGCCTCGCCGGAGGTCATGGTCTTGCCCTTCGCCGCGCCGGCGGCCGGGGCGCACAGCGCCAGGATCAGCGCCGCCATCAGCAGCGCCGCCCATCTCTTCTTCATGCCCGCACCTCCCCCGCTTCTGTTTTGTCTGACTGAATTTACCACTTCCGGAACGGGCACTTCTCGCCCCGGCTGGCCGCCCGGATCTCCACCAGACAGCCGCAGCCCATGCAGGTGCCGTTTGAAAGCTGCCCGCAGGCGCGGCAGATGTCCAGCCTGCGGGCATAGGTCTCCTCGTCGGCGCGGGCGCTTGGCTTCATGCGCGCCAGCACCGACGCCACGTATTTCTCATAGTCCGCCGGATACGCCTCCCGAAGCAGGCAGCGCCGGCATCTCGTCCCGTCCATGCCCTCAGCGGATGGCCAGGTGCACCAGGCTGCAGGGCGGCAGCGCCACATTGTAGCCCGCTTCCGCCTTCACGCAGCCCTCGAAGGGCCGGTCGGCCACGGCGTTCAACTCGTCGAAGGTGTTGTGGTCGTCCATACGGCCGGTGAGGATCTCGCCGGCCGCGCAGCCGGTTGCCCGGCCCCGCACGTCGATGAGCACCTCCCGAGCCATGTCCGGCGAGGGATTGACCAGCGTCACGTGGATCGTGCCATCCGGCGCGATGGAGGCGGATTCCTGCACGGCGGGCAGGCCGTCCGCGCCCTCCTCGGCCAGCAGGCTGCTGCTGAGCAGCTCGTTTTCCTGATGGGCGCTGAACAGCTTGAAGGCGTAGTAGGTGGGGGTGAGCAGCAGCTTCGGGCCCTCGGTGAGGATGGGCGACTGCAGCACGTTCACCATCTGGGCGATGTTGGCCATGTGCACCCGCTGGCAATGCTTGTTGAAGATATTCAGCGTCAGCGCCGCCACCATGGCGTCGCGCATGCTGTTCTGCTGGTAGAGGAAGCCGGGGTTGGTGCCCTCCTCCACATCGTACCAGGTGCCCCACTCGTCCACCACCAGGCCCACCCGCTTCTCCGGGTCGTAGCGGTCCATGATGGCGCTGTGGCGGGTGATGAGCTCGTCCATGCGCAGCGCCTTCTTCAGGGTGGTCACATAGTCCTCCCGGGAGAAGCCCAGGGCCGGCCCCTTGTGGGCCCAGTCGTTGGAGCAGAGCGTGTAGTAGTGCACCGACAGGCCGTCCATGTAGCGGGCGGCGTTTTTCATGAGGGTCTCGGTCCACTCGTAGTTGAAGTCGCTGGGGCCGCAGGCGATCTTGTAGATCTTCGCCTCCGGGTTGTACTGGCGCACGTAGGTCTGATAGCGGCGGTACTCGTTGGAATAGTACTCGGCGGTCATGCAGCCGCCGCAGCCCCAGTTCTCGTTGCCCACCGCGAAATAGGGCACCCGCCAGGCCTTCTCATGGCCGTTGGCCCGGCGCAGGTCCGCCATGGGCGACACGCCGTCAAAGGTCATGTACTCCACCCACTCGCTCATCTCCCGCACCGTGCCGCTGCCCACGTTGCCGTTCACATACGGGTCGCAGCCCACCTGCCGGCAGAGCTCCATGAACTCGTGGGTGCCGAAGGAGTTGTCCTCCACGGTGCTGCCCCAGTTGTTGTTCACGAGTTTCTTGCGGTTCTCCTGCGGGCCGATGCCGTCCATCCAGTGGTACTCGTCGGCAAAGCAGCCGCCGGGCCAGCGCAGGGTGGGCAGGCGGATCTCCCGCAGGGCCTCCACCACGTCGGTGCGCATGCCGTTCACGTTGGGGATGGGGCTGTCCTCGCCCACGAAGATGCCGCCGTAGATGCAGCGGCCCAGGTGCTCGGCGAAGTGGCCCTGGAGGGTCTTGCGGATGTGGCCGAGGGTGACGTCGGCATTGATGATGAGCTTATTCATGTGCGTATTTCCCCTTTGTTTTTCATTTTCAGGAATCCCCGGCATAGGGCGCGTCGCCGCCGGGGGTGCTGTCGTGCAGCAGACGCATGGCGTGGAAGATCTGCTCCATGCGGGCGTCGGTCTCGGTGATGACGTCCGCGCAGCTCTTGAGCTCGTCCACGATGAACTGCGGCACCTCGTCCTCCGCCTTGTAGCGCAGGTTGTATTCCAGGCTGGCCCAGAAGTCCATGGCCACGGTGCGGATCTGCACCTCCACCGGAATGAACACCTTCGCCCCGGACAGGTACACCGGCACGTCCACCACGATGTGCAGACTGCGGTAGCCGTTGTCCTTGGGGTGCTTGATGTAGTTCTTTTCCTCGATGAGCTGAACGTCGTCCTGGGAGGTGAGCAGCCGCGCCACGGTGAATATGTCCTCCACGTAGCAGCAGATCACCCGCACCCCGGCGATGTCCCGCAGGTTCTTCTTGGCGTTGGTCATGGACACCGGCACGCCCATCTTCCTCAGCTTCATGGTGATGGATTGAGGCGTCTTCACCCGGGACTGGATGTGGTGAATCGGGTTGTGGCTGTGCCGCGCCCGGAACTCGTTGTTCAGCGTTTCGAGCCGGCCCCGCACAAAGGCGATGCCCGCTTCATAGAGATACTCCACCTTGTTGTAGGCGGTGAGCATTTCCTTGTACTCCGCGTCGTAGAGCAGCTCGTTTTCCTCCGTCGCCAAGTCGGGCGTTTCGGGGAACTGCAATATCAACCCCTCCTTCCATGGAACGGGCTCACCCGTCCTCCTCCATTATATACCGTCGCAAACGTTAAATCAATGATAATTTCTCATTTCGCGCCGTTTTGAGCGTTTTTTCATTTTTGCGCCATGATTCGGGGATGCCGCGCCTGTGTTGAGAAACGCGGCGAACTATGCTATAATCATGTGGGCGGCAGAGCCGCACGCGAGGATGGGAGGTTGACGGGTATGGAGCTTCAGCGGTATTTTGAGGATGTGGAGTCCCGCATCGACCCGGCGCAGGAGGCGCGAATCGCCGGGGAATGGAAGGCCTTCTGCGACCTGCGCTGCGAGGACGAGTTCTTCTCCCCCCGGCGCAGGCCTGCCCCGCCCCGGATCGAATGGCCCCGGGTGCTCATCAACCATGCCTTCGACGACATGGAGCTGATGCTGTACACCCAGCTGAAGACCGTCTCCGACATGCTGGAAAAGGGCGGCGGGCTGCTGCTGTCGGTGCGGCCCAACTACGGCACCGCCATCATCCCCTCCCTGTTCGGGACGGAGGTGTTCTATCTGCCCGACGAGGCGGACACGCTGCCCGGCGCGAAGCACCTGGACGACGGCGTGGACGGGCTGCGGCGGGTGATGGACGAGCGACAGGTGGATTACGCGAAGGGCCTGTCGCCCCGGGTGTTCGAGTTCGGCGCGCGCTGGCGGGAGATGGCGGCGGATTATCCCCTCGTCGACCGCTGTGTGTTCCTCTACAACCCGGATCTGCAGGGGCCCTTCCCCCTGGTGGACGCCATCGCCGGCAGCGACCTGTATTACGAGCTGTACGACGATCCCGACCTGGTGCACGACGCCCTGGGCTTCATGACGGATGTGTACCTGGACTACACCCGCAAGTGGCAGGCGCTGTTCCCGCCCTACGGCGGGGGCTACTCCGTGGAGTGGGGGCTGCTGCACAGGGGCCTCACCGTGCTGCGCAACGACGCCATCGTGAACCTGTCCGAGGCCATGTACCGAGAATTCGCCATGCCCTACGACGCCCGGGTGTTTCGGGAGCTGGGCGGCTGCATGCACTTCTGCGGCCGGGGCGACCACTACATCCGCTCCGCCTGCGAAATCGAGAACATGAGCGGCATCAACATGTCCCAGCCCGAGCTGAACGACATGGAGGCCATCTACGCCGCCACCATCGACCAGGGCAAGATCATCATCGGCATGCCCGAGCCGGAGATCGCCCGGGCGGGGGCCTGCGGGCGGCCTCTGCGGGGCCGGGTGCAGAGCGGCGCGGCCCTGTCCTCCTACCGGGAGCTGTGAGGCATTGCGCGTCAGCCGTGAAACGGTCTGACGGCGAAATGCGCCGCCCCGCACACGGGAAACCTGGGCTCGCCCCAGGGCTGATGCCAGACCACGCTGCCGTGCAGCCGGTTGCCCGGATCGTACACGCCGTAGCGCAGCTGAGAGACGGCCGGAGGAATGCCCGCGCCGGTCTCCAGATTGACCGAGCCCACGATCACGTTGCATTCGCCCTCCTCGTGGCCGAAGAGGCGGCCCCGGGTGGTGGAGAGGATGACGGCGTTGTGCTGGGCCACGATGTGATTCACGACGGACAGATGCGAGCAGTCGTGGAAGGTGATGCCCTCCTCGCAGTTGTGAATGTAGAGGTAATCGGCCACCAGGTGCTCGCCGCAGACGAAGCCGTAGCGGAAGCCCTGGGCCGCCGTGTTGGCGATCACCACGTCGTCGTTCTGATCGCCGGAGGTCATCAGGCCCACGGTATGGCAGGGATTGGGCTGAAGCTCCTTCTGAAGCAGCGTGTCGCCCACGTTTTCATTCAGGCAGAACTGGCTGTCCCGGATGTTCACCCGCGACACGTTTTGCAGGTTGACGGCGCTCTCGGTGGGATACATTTTCTCCGTGTTCAGCGCCACGCGAAACTCAAGATTGGCGATGGAGAACATGGGCGTGCTGAAATGCCCCTTGCAGGAATTCCCCTCCGGCGCGGCGAGGATCGCCCAGGGCCGCTCCGCCGGGTCGCGCACCTCAGGCGCTTCCCAATCGGAAAACAGAAAGGTGTTCACATGTCCCATGCTGCCGAAGGTGGTGGGCGTGTAGCCGTGCTTCACGCTGTCCAGCGGCCTGACCTGATAGGCGTACAGCAGCTTGCAGGGCATTTCGCCCTCCAGCATGATGTTGTGCTCCCCCGCCGGAATGACCAGCTGCGCGCGCACGGGCCGCCCGCCCACGCTCTCCACGCCGGGCGAGGCGACGCGATAGCCCTTTGGCGCATAGGGAAAGAGGACGCGGCCGCCGCCGCGGGAGGCGGCGTGGTCGATGGCGCGCTGTATGGCGGCGGTATCGTCGGTCACACCGTCGCCGCGCGCCCCGAAATCCATGACATTGATGCCGAAACCAGACATTCGGATACCTCCTTGATGGTCACTCGTTCCCCTGCAAACAGGCGGATCGAAATCATTTTGCCCTTCACTGTGATCTGCCGCTTCTTCCGCGGTCGATTGCCCTTTTCATTTCAAATTCAGACATCATTCGCTCCAGAATCGCCTCCGGCGGCATGCGGCCCTGCCAGACACACTGGCCCTGCGCGTATTGAACCATGGCCCGCGCATGGGAATCGGGCCGGGATTCTTCCACCATGGGGATCATCGTCACCCGCATGGCCGGGAGCAGCTGGCCCTCCTGCCCGCTTCGGGGCACGAAGCGGAAGATGACGCCGCGTTCAAATTCCGCCCACATGCGCTTGCGGGGCGGCAGATTCCGATTGACGGCAGGCAGCGGAAGGGAGAAAAGCGTCGCCACCAGCGCCCGCGTGCCGTCCTCCCGCTCCACGCCGCGCATTGGCACCGGTGTGAAGACCCATTTCCCTTCGTGGTCGTGGTTCTGAATCCGAGCGTTTTCTACGGCCTTCACGCCCTCCACCACCACCGTCAATCCCATCGACGCGCCGCCATAGTTGCAGACGGTGAACAGGCATTCTTCCCCATCGAGCGCGTAAAAGGCCCTGGGACAATCAAACCCCAGCGACGGCGGTTCACGCCGCGCCTTTGGCGCGGATACCCGATAGCGATACCAGTGAACCTCAATGCCCTCCGGGATCTCGCCGATGCCGCCCAGGCTCTGCTCATGGGGCAGGCTGAGCACGTCCTCCAGGTCGTACAGGCACTCCTCCCGGAACACCCTCGCTTTTTTCATGACGTTCCGAAAATCGGCCACGCTGGTCACATGATTCTTCCACGCCGTGAAATTGCTGCGCCGCACGCCGGTCATGCCCAGCGCCGCCGCGCTGCCCCCGTTGGCCCACAGGTCCAGTTTCTTCCCGGTATTCAGCAGGTTCAGGAACAGATAATCGTTGTCGAAGCAGTAGACGGCCAGCGCGTCCGTGTCGAGGGTCTGGGACAGCCGCTTCGCGGCCACGAGCAGCGCATCCGGATCATCCTCGAAGGCGTCCGAACGCACCGTGATCCATGGACTCCCTGGCAGCGCGTATACGGCGGTGGATACATCCGCCTGGTCCGCGTCATCCACCCGCTCCCATCCCTCTCCGGCAACGTGCCCCGCGATTTCGTCCGGGTTAAAGCGGTCAGCGCGGCGAATCTGAAGGTTTGTAAATGAATAGCCCATCGCAAAGCCCCCTTGGCCGTATCGCCAGATCCGGCGTTTTGGCTGAATTCAAATATGATCCCGCTTCAAAAAGGGCCCCGATGTCAGCCGCATCGGAGCCCGAGCCTATTCTTCTTTCGCCAAAAGTTCCCTCATCCCGGCTTTGATCTCCGCCAGAGTATACCGGCGCATTTCATCCTCCATGGCGCTCTGAATGGCCTTCAGCTTATCGTCCAGCAGCGCGTGGATATTGCGGCCCACGGGGCAGGCGGGATTCGGCGCGTCGTGGAAGTGGAAGAGGCTTCCGTTTTCCACCGGCTCGATGGCCTGGTATACGTCATAAAAGGTGATCTCATCCAGCGGCCTGTTCACGGTGATGCCGCCCTTTCCCCGGGCCACCGTGATCAGTCCGGCGCTTTTCAGCTGGGAGAGGATCTTGCGGATAATGACAGGATTAGTCTTGATGCTGCCCGCGAGAAAATCACTGGTCACTTTATATTCATCCTTGAAAACATCCACACAGGCAAAGATATGCAGCGCAATGGTGAACCTGCTTGAAATCTGCATCCTTTCCCCTCCAAATGCCCGTCATTGTTCCAACGCTCCCCTATGTCGTTGCCCACCTATTATACCATCACTTCATGGGAAACGCAACCGTTTCGCCCTCGGCGGTGACAAACGCGCCGGTCTCGGCGTCCATGGTCAGCGGATCGGCGTGGCTGGTGATGACCGCGGCGTTCTCGGCGTCGTACCAGAAGACGGTGTCAGTGTCGGCCACGGTCATGCCGATCAGCGCGCCGGCGGGCGCGTCGAAGCGATAGCCCTCGGCGCCTTCGACAGCGCCGGTCACGATGGCGGCGATTTCCTCAGCGGTATAAGGCGCGTACTCAGGGTTGGTGGGATTCACGATGCCCTCCAGCTCATAGTAAGCGGCGGTGTAGTAGATCGTTCCCACGTTTCCATTGTTCAGCGGCAGCGCGCCAAAAGCCCATTTCATATTCGTTTCCTCCTCAGCAAAAGCGGTCGTTGCGGACATCATCATCAGGGCGGACAGGACAACAGCGAGCGGTTTCTTCATGGCGGTTCCTCCTAATTGGAATTCATCTGATGTAATCATGCTGGTTTCATCTGATGGGATTATCATAACGCCGGAATGTTGTAATGTCAATAGTTACATCTAAACTTTACAAGGGGAAGGCACAGATGAAGGCATAAGCGCGTGTTCCTGAGGAATACCCGTGACGAACCTGACCCGGAGAAAAACATCAAGGCCCGGGGATGATCGCCGATCCCCGGGCCATTTTCTATTAACCTGTCACACGCCGAAGCGAATATTCTTGACGGTTCTGCCTTCCAGCGTCAGATCATCGTAGACGCGCGCGCCGCCATTGCCCACCGGAGCCTGCGCCAGCAAGCCAACCTTGACTATCTTATCGGCGGGCAGGCTGAAGAAACGCATCATGTAGAAATGCTCTCCGTCCGTGGAATAATGGAAGGAGAAAGTATTATCTACACGGCAGACTTTCAGCCAGGCGGCATTTCCGTCCAGGTTGCAGCCGTTGGCGTCGTCGGATTCTCCGTTCTTCGTCACAACGCTGACCGCCGCGTGGGTGCCAAAGTCTGTCTTTTCAAAACAGGCCTTCGCCCAGTTTTTCAGGTCGACCATGACCATGACGGATGCCGAATCATAGGTATCCTTGAAATCGTGGGACACCTTGACCCGCAGGACGAAATCTCCCTCGAATTCAGTATAGTAGTACGGCGCGTTGCAGAGGGATTCAGGTGTGATGACCCCCCTTTGTCATCATGTTCTTGCTTTTTAATTCGATTGTCCGTGAACGGTTCGGGACCTGACGGCCCTTTTCAGAATACACAGGCCGACAATCAACAGGACCGGAAAAAGCGAAGCGGCCAAAAGTCCCGCCTTCAGGCTGCTGTCCGCGAGGCTCGAAACACCGCCCACCAGCGCGGGTCCAATGGAACCGCCCAAATCGCCGCCCAATGCCAACAGCGCAAACATGGCGGTGCCGCCCCTCGGACATTTCTGGGCTGATATACTGAGCGTGCCCGGCCACATGATGCCGACGGAAATGCCGCAAATCGCGCAGCCCGCCAGGCCCAGGATTGGAGAGGATGACAGAGACGCCAGCAAATAGCAGCAGACGCAGAGCAGACCGCAGCCCAGCATCGTCTTTGTCAGATCCAGCTTTTCGCTGTTCTTCCCGTAATAGGCACGCGAGATGCCCATCAGGACGGCGAACAGGCACGGGCCAGCCAGGTCGCCGACAAGCTTGCTCACCCCGAGGGCGGATTCAGTAAACGCCGAAGCCCACTGAGACATGGAGATTTCGGAGGCGCCGGAGCAAACCATGAGCAGCGCCATCAGCCAGAAGATCGGCGTGTGGAAGAGTTGTCCGATGCTCATGCTGTCGCCGTCTTCGACCAGACGCTCGATGGGGCATTTGACGAAATTGAATGCGTTGCAGAATGGCAGCACCGCCCAAACCACCGCGAGGATGCGCCAATGCTGTATGCCGAACGCCATGAAAAACAGCGTGGAGCCCAGAATCACGCCCACGGAGCCCCAGCAATAAAAGGAATGCAGCAGGCTCATCATGCCATCTTTATTGTCAAACGGGCAGGCCTCCACGATGGGGCTGATCAAAACCTCGATCAGGCCGGACCCCACAGCGTACAGTACCACGGCAATCAGTATGCCGGTCAGCGGACTGGGCAGCAGGTCCGGAAGGACGGCGAGCAGCACGAGGCCGACCGCGGACAATACCTGCGAGGCCACCACACAGACGCGGTATCCGATTTTGTCCACGAATTTGGCGGCCGCCAGATCCGTCAGAAGCTGAGTGAAGAAGAAGATGAAAGGAATTGCGGAAATCTGTTCGAGAGACAATGAGTAGGTGTTTTTGAACGTCAGGAACAGGAGCGGGGCGAAGTTGGCCGCGATGGCCTGCGTTACAAAGCCAAGATAACAGGCCATCAGCGTTTTC
Source organism: uncultured Eubacteriales bacterium (assembly GCA_902790345.1). Lineage (GTDB taxonomy): Bacteria > Bacillota > Clostridia > Christensenellales > Aristaeellaceae > Firm-10. The sequence continues at coordinate 46,534 of CADARO010000006.1, forward strand.
CGATATTTTGAGGACGTCGTCATATGTCTTCACCTTCCAGTGATCATCGCTGTTCCAATTATATCACACAACATTGTCTCAATGCACGCATTATTAGCTCAATCAATGGCACGATTTGCCCGGAAATTGTATTTGACCGGGCGAACAGCCCATACGGGCATTGAAGCTGCGGCTGATGCTTGCGGCGCGGGCAATGTCATTCAGTGAGATGTCCTCGGCATCATGAGCATGGATCCTTTCATCCGTTATGGGCATGTCACGTCAATGGCTTTGATGACCTTCGCGGGCACGCCGCCCACCACGGTGTTCGCGGGAACATCCTTGGTCACAACAGCCCCGGCGGCAACCACCGCGCCGTCGCCGATGGTGACGCCCCTGGTGATGATCGCCCCTGAGCCGATCCACACGCGGTCGCCGATGTGTATGGGCGCGCAGTGGTTGATTCGGTTGTAGGGGTTGAGATCGTGGTCGATCGTGGCCAGCACCACTCGATGGCCGATCAGGGCATGATCCCCGATGTAGATGCCGCCCTGATCCTGGAAATTGCAGCAGGAATTGATGAACACGTGCTTCCCCAGGTGGATGTTCCTGCCGAAATCGGTGTAAAAGGGCGGGAACAGGGTCAGACTCGCGTCCACCGCCTCCCCGGTCAGTTCGGACATGATTTCGACGATCTCCTCCGGAGTGTGGTACTTCGTGTTCAGCTCCATGGTCTGGCGGATGGCTGTTTGGCTCTGCTGAAGCGAACAGGCGTGCATTTCCGGGGTCATGTCCGCGACTCTGTCGGCGTTCAGGTATTTCAGCACTTCTTCGATGGTCATCATCACCCGTATCCTTTCTTGAGTTCGAATCAGCCCAGCTTCGCAGAGAAATCAGCCAGCACCTCGGAGATTTTGATCTGCTGCGGGCAAACCTGCTCACAGCTGCGGCAGGCCAGGCACGCCTGCGGACGCTTGTCCTCCGGCAGCGCGCTCAGGGCCATCGGCGCGATGAATCCACCGCCGGTGTAGGCATGCTCGTTGTACAGCGCGATCAGGTGGGGGATGTCAAGCCCCTGGGGACAGTGGCTGACGCAGTAGTGGCAGGCTGTGCAGGGCACTGTGCCCACGGAAAGCATGCGATCGGCGACGCTCATCAGCGCCTTCATCTCGGCATCGGTCAGCTTCCTGTCATCCGCGAAGGTGGCCAGGTTCTTTTCCAGCTGCTCCTCGTTGGACATACCGGAGAGGATCATGGTCACGGAGGGAACGCTCTGCAGGAACCGGAAAGCCCAGGCCGGGATGTCCTCGTCGGGACGCAGGTCTTTCAGCTGCGCTTCATATTCCGGGGCCAGCTTTGCCAGCCTGCCGCCGCGCAGGGGCTCCATGACCCATACCGGGATGCGCCACTCGTCCAGCAGCGCCACCTTCTCCTTACCGCCCTGGAACGTCCAGTCCAGATAGTTCAGCTGCAGCTGGCAGAATTCCATGTCTTTGCCGTAGGCGTCCAGGAAGCGCTTGAGCACGGGCATAGCTCCGTGGCAGGAGAAGCCCAGGTGCCGGATGCGGCCGTTCCGCTTCTGCCGCATCAGATAGCTGTAGATGCCGTACTTTTCGTCGTCCAGATAGGCGTCGATGTTCATCTCGCACACGTTGTGGAACAGATAGAAATCGAAGTGATCCACGCCCAGCTTCTCAAGCTGGCGCTCAAAGATCTCCTCCACTTTGCCCCAATTGGCGGCGTCGTAACCGGGGAATTTGGTGGCCACGTAGAAGCTGTCCCTTGGATACCGTGCCAGCGCCTTGCCCATCACCAGCTCTGAATTCTCGTCGTGATAGCCCCAGGCCGTATCATAGTAGTTGACGCCATTCTTCATGGCCGTGTCAACCATGCGCAGCGCAGCGGCCTCGTCGATCCTGCTGTCGTCCCCGTCGATCACCGGCAGGCGCATTGCGCCAAAGCCCAGCGCCGACAGCTTCATGCCCTGAAAATCCCTGTAAATCATCGTGTATTCCTCCTTATTTCATCCGCTTTTCCTGTGCGTGGATCAGATAGTCCATCCGGTCCACCTTTCGCTGACTGTCGTGCATCTCTTCCACCAGCTCACAGCGCCGCAGCTTCATCCGGCGCAGCATCTCCCTGGTATTGCCCGCTTCAAACAGGGAGCCAATCGCCATACAAGCCGCCGCGTCACACCCGGCGTCCGAAAGTCCCTGCATCAGCCGCTCTTTCTCCGTCATATGGGATTGTCCCCTCCCCATTCTTTTCTTCTGATTTCATTATAACCGCTTGCGCGATTTCACGCCAATGGTTATAATGAATATCATGAAATTCCGATTTTGAATATCACAATGAAGGGAGTGTCCGTATGGAAATCAGAACATTGAGATACTTTCTCGCGGTGGCCCGGGAGGAAAACATGACGCGGGCCGCCGAACTGCTTCATGTCACCCAGCCGACCCTTTCCAAGGCGCTGAAGGCGCTGGAGGATGAGCTTGGCAAGAAGCTGTTCACCCGCCACAGCTTCAGTATCGCCCTGACGGACGAGGGCGTGCTGCTGCGGGACCGTGCGGAGGACCTGGTGACCATGGCGGACAAGATCGAAAGGGAATTCCTTTCGCTGGACGACATCGCTGGCGGCGAGCTGTACTTCGGCCTCGCGGAATCATACCAGATCCGCTATCTCGCCCGGGAGCTGCGCGTCCTCAAGGCGCAGTATCCCGGCCGGAAATACCACATCACCAGCGGCGATACCGAGCAGGTGACGGAAAAGCTGGACAAGGGCCTGCTGGACTTCGCCGTGATCTGCGACGCGCCGAACGGGAAAAAGTATGATGCCATCGCCTTCCCGGAGGGCGATACCTGGGGCCTGATTCTTCCCGCAGAGGACGCGCTGGCGCAAAAAGAGACCATTCGCGTGGATGATCTCGTCGGCCTGCCGCTGTTTACCTCAGAGCAGGGATGGGAGGGTGACATTCGGGGGTGGGCCGGGGACCGCTTCCCGGAGCTTCATCTGGAGGGCTCCTTCCGCCTTGCCTACAACGCCTCCATGTTTGTCCGGGAGGGTCTGGGATACCAGCTGTCCTTCCGGCATCTGGTGGATGTCTCGGAGAGCAGCGGGCTGGCGTTCAGGCCATTGGAACCCAGGCTGGAGAGCAAACTGTATTTGATCTGGAATCGATATCAGGCATTGACCCCCATTGCGGAAAGGTTTATTGAACAGATCAGGCACGGGATGCTTTGATCTCTCCCGTGCCTGCGAGTTTATTCAGTCTGATTGCGTTGGACGCGGCGTTACTGGTTGCTCTTGTTGCCGCCCAGGTCGAGGTGCAGAACCTCCATCATGTACTTCGCGGCGGTGTCACCGAACATGATGTTCGGATAGTCGGGCTGCGCCTTGACGTACTTGAAGAAGTCCTTCATGACCTCTTCCTTGTTCAGCAGCTCGTCGCGGAACATGGCGTTGAAGCCCAGGCTGGGATTCAGCGCGTCCTCGGCCAGCTTCTGGTAGACGCTGGTGGCCTCGAAGGAGAAGTCGTCCTTCGCGGCGCACTGGGCGATGACGTTCGCGGCGATCATGCCGCCGGTCATGGCCGAGGGGATGCCGTATTCGAACGCGCACTCCGCCGCGCCGATGGAGTCGCCGATGGCGATGGCGCCGGGGACCACGCCGTTGCCCAGCTTGCGGGAGCCGGGCAGACGCCAGCCGCGGAACTTGTCGATCAGGGTGGCGTTCTTGAGCCGGGCCTGGCCGAACTTCGTGTTGTCGCGCCAGAACTCATAGAACTCCATGGCGGAGCAGCCCGTTTCGCGCAGCGCCTTCTCGGTGATGGTGAGGCCCAGCACAGCCTGCTTCCCGCCGTAATGCGGGTTCAGCCACGTGGTGCAGATGGGGCTCCAGCCGTTCAGTCCCTTGGGCACGTAGTATTCCTCGGCCATGTTGGGGGCGAGGCCCTCCACGCCGTCCACATAGGCGCGGAAGCAGTACATCGTCAGATCGGGATCATCCGGGAACAGGCCCAGCTGGCGGGTCAGCTCGCTGTGCGCGCCGTTGGCGATGACGGTGATGTCCGCCTCAATGTCCATGTCCTGATTGTGATACAGGCCGTGAACGCCCTTCACGACGCCCTTGCGCATGATGAGGCTGGTGGCCTCGTAGTTCTCCATGAAATCAGCGCCCTGCTTGATGGCCGCGCGGCGGATCCAGTCGTCCGTGAAGCGGCGGGTGGCGATCATGGCCGGCTCCGTCTTCATGTCCACATAGTCCTCGTCGCGGTCGATGAGGCGGAAGTCGGTGATGGAGCACGCCTGGTACTTCATCATGTTGTCGTAAGCGCCCATCTCCTTGAGCATGGGATAGAGGGCCGGCACGTAAACGCCACCGCAGATCTTGTCGCGGGGCCAGGTTTCCTTATCGACGAAAAGGACATCGACGCCAAGCTTTGCCAGGTAATATGCTGCTGTGCTTCCTCCGGGACCGGCGCCGACAACAAGCTTCTGGCACACGCCGCAGCCGATGCACTTCTCGGGATTGATCTGAGCGTAGCCGCAGCCAAGGCAGCGCAGCTCTTCCTGATACGCCTGCTTCGCGGTGTAGGTGATCTCCACATCGTCGAAGTTGTTCAGCCGCTCGCCGGCGTCCTGCATGGGGCGCTCGTGGCGGCGGGTCTTGCGGCGGTTACAGGGATAGATCTTCTCCTCCATCGGCCCGGCCACCAGCTTGTGGCCCACTTCGGCGTTTCTCAGCACGCGCTGCTGGATGGCGGCGTCCACGTCGAAAGCCGCCTTGCGGCCGCTGGCCAGCGCGTCGATGACGGAGCACGCGCCGCCCGCGATATCGCCGGCGTAGAACACGCTCTCGCCGTTGGCCTCGGGGAAGATGGGATCGGCATACTGGCCAATGGCCACGATGATGAACTGGGTGTCCAGATGCACCAGCTGATTGTCATCGGTCTCGAAGCTGATCCTGCCGTTCTCGTCCTTGGAGAAATTCGTCACCTTCACAAGGTCGATGCCCTCCAGCGTGTTCACGCGACCGGTGTAGGCCTTGGGGCTGTAGCCCTCCATGAAGACCACGCCTTCCTCGGCGGCCTCGTCCTTCTCCCACTTGTGGGCGGGCACGTACTCGCCCTCCTCAAGGCACACCACGGTGACCTTCTTCGCGCCCAGGCGCAGCGCCGTGCGGGCGGTGTCCATGGCCACGGAGCCGCCGCCGATGACGACGCCCTCGCGGCCCTCCACCACGAAGTTCTGATGGGGCATGCGGTAGGTGTTCTGATCGTTGTTGGCGAAATCCATGAACTGGATGGCGGTGTAGACTGCGTCGTAGTTCCACTTCGGCACCCAGGTGATCTCCTTGCCGTGGGGCGTGCCGGCGGCCACCACGATGGCGTCGAACTCCTCCTGCAGGGCCTTGATCTGAGCCTTGCCCAGCGGCGCGCTGCACTGGATGTTCAGGCCGGCGTCTTCCAGCTTTTTGATGTCCTTGCGCACGGCGTCGCGGTCCAGGCGGAACTCGGGGATCGCGCGCACCAGCATGCCGCCGGGCTCGTTGTTGGCCTCGAACACGGTCACGTCGTAGCCGAGGGTGGACAGGAAATGGCCCGCCGACAGGCCCGCCGGGCCCGCGCCGATGACGGCCACGCGCTCGTCGTGCAGCCGGGGATACTTCGGGCGCTTGTATTCGACGGTCTCATCCAGATAGCGCTTGATGCCGCGGATGGCCATGGGATCGTCCACCAACACGCCGCGCTTGCAGACCTGCTCGCAGGGATGATGGCAGATGTGAGAGCAGACGGACGGCAGCGGGTTCTTCTCCCAGATGATGCGGAAGGCTTCCTCGTCCTTGCCGTTGCGGGCCAGACCGATGTAGCCCTGGGGGCTGATGCCCAGCGGGCAGGCCGTGGTGCAGGACTGCTTGGTGCAGAACGCGTCGATGTCGGCAAGCCGCATCACCGGCTGGTCGGTACACTCGGGACACACGCGGCAGATCCAGCGCTGGGCCTCGTCGATGGCCTCAACGGGACAGTTCTCCCGGCAGGTGCCGCAGTTGATGCACTTTTTGGTGTCAACCTTGGCTACGTAGCCGCGATCCAGCGCGTATTCCAGGGATCCTTCCTGCTTGATCTTGATCGTGCTCATGGAATACTCCTCCTTTTCACATAAAACGCACCGTGTATAGTATACACGTATAGTGTCTATGTAAATAATAAGCCTGAAGCCGAATGTTAGTCAACTCTAACAATGTCGTTGCTTTGCATAAAAAAGAAGCGCGCGGTGTGCGTGCTTCAGACAAAATGGACCCGCCTGTCAGAGGGTAAGCCAGGATATGTTTGCCTCGCAGTATTTTAGAAACGCGCCAACGTCGATCTCATCAATCCGCCTGTCCGTTTCCGCGGAGATGGCGTCAATCCGCGCCGCGTCATAGTTCAGCAGGCTGAGGATCGCCCGAATGTGGACGCTGCAAAAGCGGCGATAGTCGATATCCAATTCATCCTGATGGATGAACAGGTGCATCGTGCCGCCCATGGCGAAGACGATGGCCGTTTTCAACTGGCGGAAGGAAAAGGTCTTTTCTCCACAATAGCGTCTCAGCCAATTGCAGATGGTGTCCACCCACGCGTCCAGGCATTCCGCCTGGCGAACGGAGGACAGGATGAACTGTCTCAGGGTATAGTCGCTGGCCACGCCCTTGAAAAAGAGCATGTTGAAATCCGAAATGCCCTGAAACAGCTCGTCGTTCTGGAAGGACAGCGTTTCCATGTAAGCGAAAGAGGTATCCAGCAATTCGCTGAGCATCGTCTTCACGATTTCGATTTTCTGCGTGTAATAGTGCTGAAGCAGCGATTTGTTTATGCCTGACGCCCTGGCGATGTCGCTCAGGGACACCTGGTCGTACTGGTTTTCGCCGAACAGCCTGTAGGCGACGGTCAAAATTTTCTCGCGCCGCTTTGTGTTTTTAAGCGCCATTGTCGTCTGTCCCTCCCGAGCACGGCCCTTTGCGCGCCGTTCGCTGCGCAAATTCTTATTGTATCACATTATATCACACCGATTTGATTTTGTCAGTTGTTTTGTTCTTCAGGACGCTTCGCTTTTGCGCCGCCTGAACTTGTGGTCTTTCTGGGGCTTGCAAGCATGAGCGGGACTTGCTACAATAGAGAAAAGACAAGCAGGGGGCGCCCATGCCGCTGAGAAGGAGTGAATGACATGATCCGCAAATATCCGAATCTCTGCAGGCCCATCACCATCGGCCGCGTCACGTTCCAGAACCGCATGTTCTCCACGCCCATGGGCGGCACGGACATCACCAATGACGGCTGCATCGGCCCGAAATCCACGGCGTTTTACGAGCTGCGGGCCAAGGGCGGCGCGGGGGCGGTGACGGTGAGCGAGCTGATGGTGCATCCCGAAACCGACGCCAGCCACGCCTACCACCTGGACGAGCGCATCCTCAACTCCCTGGCCTGCGCCACCTATACCGCCGACGCCATCCGCCGCCACGGGTCGATTCCCAGCCTGGAGCTTTCCCACTCCGGCATGTTCGCGGGCACCTACATGACCGATAAGGAAAAGCAGAAGTCCATCGCCCAGTGGAGCGCGTCCGCCTGCGTCCGCGCCGACGGCGTAGAGGTCAAAGCGCTGACAAAGCCCATGATCGACGAAATCGTGGCCGCCTACGGCCGCGTGGCGGGCCTGGCGAAGCGGGCGGGCTTTGAAATGCTGATGGTGCATGGCGGCCACGGCTGGCTGATCAACCAGTTCCTCTCGCCTCTGTTCAACCACAGGACGGACGAGTACGGCGGGAGCCTGGAAAACCGCTGCCGCTTCGCCATCGAGGTGTTGAAGGCGGTGCGCGAGGCCGTGGGGTCGGGCTTTCCCATCGAGTTCCGGCTGAGCGGCGCGGAGTTCGTGGAGAAGGGCTACGACCTTAACGAAGGCGTTCGCATCGCGCAAACGCTGGAGCCCTACATCGACCTTCTGCACGTCACGGCGGGCACCTACCAGAAAACCTTCGGCATCACCCATCCCTCCATGTTCGAGGAGCACGGGCGAAACGTGTTTCTCGCCGCTGAGATCAAAAAGCACGTGAAGGTGCCGGTGGCCACCATCGGCGGCCTGAACGACCCGTCGCAGATGGAGGAGATCATCGCCGGCGGCAAGGCGGACATCGTATACATGGGCCGGGCGCTGCTGGCCGACCCATTCCTGCCCCGCAAGGTGATGGAAAACCGGGACGAAGAGATCGTGCGCTGCCTTCGCTGCTTCACCTGCATGGCGGAGCGGGCCGCCACGGCCACCCGGCGCTGCGCGGTGAATCCACTGATCGGCCGGGAGATGGAAGGCGACGAGATCCGGCCCGCGCCGGTGAAGAGGAAGGTACTGGTGGCGGGCGGCGGCCCCGGCGGGCTTTACGCGGCCTACACAGCCGCCCGGCGGGGACATCAGGTCATCCTCTGTGAAAAGGGGAGCGAGGTGGGCGGCATCCTCAAGGGCGAGCGGGCGCTGCCCTTCAAACATGAGATGTACGAATTGGCCGGCACATACAGGTTGCTGGCCGAGCGGGCGGGCGCAGAGATCCGCCTGAACACGGAAGTGACGCAGGACTATGTGGAAAAGGAAGCCCCCGACGCGCTGATCGTCGCCATCGGCTCCAGGCCGCTGGTGCCGCCCATTCCGGGATTGGATGGGGATAATGTCATCATCGTGAACGACTATTACAGGCATGTGGATGAGGTCTCAGACGACGTGGTGGTGTTCGGCGGCGGCCTGGCGGGCTGCGAGATCGCCGTGCATCTGGGCAGGCTTGGCAAGCGGGTCCACATCGTGGAGATGCGGGACCGGCTTGCCCCGGACGCCAACGTGCGCCACCGCCCGCTGCTGCTGAAGGAAATCGACAGGTACGTGACGGTGCACACGGCCTGCCGGGGAAAGGCAGTCCGGGACGACGGCATCCTGTGCGAGGACGCGGAGGGCAAAGAAATCCTCGTTCCCGGCACGACGGTGATCTGCGCGCTGGGGCAGCGCTCCCGGACGGAGGAGGTCAACGCCCTGCTGGACAGCGCGCCCTTCGTGCGGGTGATCGGCGACGCCTCGCGGGTGTCCACCATCACCAACGCGGTATACTGGGGGTATCACGCGGCGCTGGATATTTGAGGCGCGCCGACGGATTCCCGATCCCTTCTCCCCTCGAAAGGAGGCCTTCCCGTGCAACTATCCCTTCCTGAAATCATCGTCATCGGCGGCGGCGTGGTGGACATCCCACTGTCCCCGGTGGGGCCGGAGATCTTTGAAAACGGCTCCACGCCGCTGGAGCGCATCGCCATGGGCGTGGGCGGCGACGCGGTGAACGAGTCCATCATCCTCTCGCGCCTGGGGCATCCGGCGGCGCTGGTGAGCAAGGTTGGCCAGGACGCCCCCGGCGATTTCCTGCTGCAAAAACTACGGGAGGCCGGGGTGGACACGGGCTGCGTGGTTCGGGAGACGGGGCTGGATACCGGCATCAACATCGTGCTGGTCCGCCCGGATGGCGAGCGCGGCTTCGTCACCAACCGCAACGGCAGCCTGCGGCGGCTGGGCCTGAGCGACATCCTGCCCGCGCTGGACGCCCCGGTGCTGCGAAACGCGCGGATCGCCTGTCTCGCCAGCCTGTTCGTCTCGCCGATGCTGACCCTCGCCGACACCGTGACGCTCTTCGACGCCCTCAAGGCCCGGGGCCTTGTGTTGTGCGCGGACACCACCCGTCCCAAGCATGGCGAGACGCTGCGGGAGGCAGGCCCCGCCCTCTCCCGGCTGGATTACTTCTTCCCGAACCTGGAGGAGGCATCGGCGCTGACCGGCGAGTCCGCCCCTGACGCCGTGGCCGACGCGCTGCTGGACAGCGGCGTGGACTGCGTGGCCATCAAGCTGGGGCGCGAGGGCTGCCTGCTGGCAAGCCGCGCAGAGCGCCGCCTCGTCCCTGCCGTGCCCGGAATCGTCCCCACGGATACCACCGGAGCCGGCGACACCTTCGCCGCCGCGTTCCAGGCCGCCCTGCTGGAGAAGCGCTCCCTCCTCGACTGCGCCCGCTTCGCGTGCGCCGCCGCGTCTCTGTGCGTGGAGCGCGTCGGGGCGATCAGCGGCGATTGGAACAGGAACGATGTGCTGGATCGATGCGGGCAATAGGCAAGGTCTTCTTTTACGGCCATTTTCCAACTATCCGTGAAGAACCAAAGAAAAGCGAATCAGCGGTATCAGCAGCGATACTGAGTATCATGAAAAAACGTACTTGCGCGCCCTCAGCAAAGGTCGTATAATTAAAGCGGTTCAAGAAAGCGACCACAGGAGGATGTTTTATGAGCAATGCCGCAAAAGTCCATGAGTTTCTGAACAAGGCCCAGACCTTTTACTTCCTGACCACCGACGGCGATCAGCCCAAGGGCCGTCCCTTCGGCTTCCAGATGCTGGTGGACGACAAGGTGTACTTTGGCTGCGGCACCTTCAAGAATGTGTTCAAGCAGCTGACAGCCAATCCGAAGGTGGAGGTGCTGGCGATAAACGGCGGCGAATTCCTGCGTTATGACGGAGTCGCGAAGGTCGTCAGGGACGACGCGCTGCTTGCGAAGGTGCGGGAGATCATGCCCCAGATCATGGCGCTCTACGATAAGAACGGCTGGGAGATGGGTCTGTTCTATCTGGAAAACGGCCATGCCGAGATTCGCGGCATGATGGATCTGAAAGAGGAGTTTGACGTTTAATGACCTCTCAAAGCACACTTGAGGAACGTTTCGGCAAGTGCCCTTACGCAACAGCGCAGAGTCTCATATCCGGCAAATGGGCAGTTCTGATCCTGCTCTATCTGGAGGACGGCCCCATTCGCTTCAACGAGCTTCTGCGCAGAATGCCGAAGATGACCCACGCGACGCTGTCCGTTCAGCTGAAATCCCTGGAGGAATACGGCCTGGTCCAGCGCGTTCAATACGAGGCCATCCCGCCGAAGGTGGAGTATTCCCTCACCGAAATCGGAAAGAAGTTTCACCCCGTCATCGCCGCGATGGAAGCCTGGGGAAACGAATACATCGCTCAGATGAATGGAGGCAATGACATATGAGCCTGACAGGAATGGTCTACAGGCCGCCCTACGAGGCGAACTCGCTGCTCTTGCAGGTGACGCAGGGGTGCAGCCACAACAAGTGCACCTTCTGCTCCATGTACCCGGATGTTCCGTTTACGGTGTGTCCGATGGAACAGGTGGAGGCGGACATCGAGGAGGCGACCAGCAATTGCCCCGATGTGGAGCGGGTCTTCCTGGAGCACGGCGACGCGTTCGTTCTTTCGGCGGATCGCCTGATACAGATTGCCGACGCGATCCACGCCAGGCTGCCCCAAGTGAAGACCATCGCCATGTATGCCTCCATCCAGAACATCCGGCAAAAGACGGACGCCGAGCTTCGCCGCCTCCATGAATGCGGCATCGGCGGGCTGGACATCGGCGTGGAAAGCGGCCTGGACGCGGCGCTCAAGTACATGAATAAGGGCCACACAGCAGAGGAAGCAAAGGAACAGCTGCTGCGGCTCACCGACGCGGGCATCGAGTACAGCTTCAACGCAATCCTCGGCTGCGGCGGCGCGGAGCTCTGGCGGGAAAATGCCGACGCGACAGCGGCCCTGATCAACGCGGTGCAGCCCCATCTGCTGTTCATCGGGACGCTGCACGCCGAGCCCGGATGCCGGCTGTATCAGGATATGAAAAGCGGCGTCTTCAAGGAATGCACCTTCGGCCAACTGCTGGATGAACAGGAACGGCTGATCCGCGGACTGGAATTGAAGGATACCATATACTTCGGATCGCACCCGTCCAACATCGTGCCCATGCAGGGCAGGCTGCCGGATCACAAGCAGGAAATGATTGAAGTCGTGTGTAAGAAACGTGAACAACTTCGCCAACACCTGGATGAATACCCACAGCGCGGCGGAGAAGGTTCTATTCTGAACAGATAGACGAAGGAGGAAACCATAATGGCAGACACATTGACCACTCTCAAGACGCGCCGCAGCTGCCGCGCCTACAAGCCCGAGCACGTTGAGGAAGACAAATTGAGCGCCATCCTCGAGGCCGGAACCTATGCCGCCACCGGCATGGGCAAGCAGTCGCCGATCATCCTCGTGATCAAGGATCAGGAAACCCGGGACACACTGACGAAGCTCAATGCCGCCGCGATGGGAATGGACATTGATCCCTTCTACGGAGCGCCTGAGCTGCTGGTCGTGCTGGCGAACAACCACGATCCCGGCACGATGCCGGGCGTGGTTGTCCTTGCTTTTTCCGTTATTCCGCCAGTATGGATTTGATGAACGCAATCATTCGGTCAAAGGCGTCCTTCGCCACTTCGTCCACCCGTTCGGATGCGACAAAGCAATGCTGCTTTTCTACTCCGCGTTCCGCCAGGGGGTCGACCAGCTCGTGCCTGACCGAGGCAACTTCCAAGGCGGCATCCATCAATCTCATATCCGCGTGATATTCGCTGCCCAATAAGACACACGGGGGATAATTGGCGTCGATCCATCCAATTATGTTATACCGGCGAATTTCGTCTCTGCTTACGAAGATAGACCCTCGGATATAATTGCCCACAAGGACTTTGGTACCGAGCGAAAAATGCTCATAATCCAGCGGCGCGTCATCGATCACCAGCGCTTTGACCTGCGCGGGCTGCAAGGCCGATTCTATCTCCAGCAGCTGCGCATAGGCCGGGTTTGTGATAATGCTGCCCAGCTGGCTCGTCATGATCGCACCTGCGGACGAACCCATGATGACAACGCGATTCATGTCTAGATGGTATTCATCCGCGTGTTCCATCAGGAATTGAAACGCCATGTTGGCCTGGATCAGAGGACATAGTCGATATTGACCAGATTGAACCCTTCCGCGCATACATCATCCAGCAGGGCGGTCGCGTCGCTGCCCGCCAACGGATCTCCGACGCTCTTGCTGCCGCCGAAGAATCCGCCGCCGTGAAAATAGATCAGCGTGGGCCTTTGCTCGGCTGTGTCGGCGTTCGGATAGGTGATGTCCAGGAAGCTGTTGGGGTACACATCGGTATACTCGATTTCGGTAATGATATATTGCCCGTTCTCCTTCACGCCCTCCATCGGATCACCGAGCGGGGTGAACAGGTTTTTCGTGTTGACCGTGTTTTGGGACAGCTTCTGTATGGTCCCGACGATGATCTGTGTGTGCGTCATGAGGAAGAAAAACCCGCCGATAGCGATGATTAGTATAATGGCAAGCGCCTTCAAAAAGCCATGCCTGTGTTTCCCTTGTTTCCTGCTCATAGGTTTTTCTCCACATCCTGCCAATAATCGTTATGAAGGATTTCCGCGTCCCCACCCACAAAGACCTGCGCGGCTTCGGGATCGCCTGTCAGCTGATACAGCATCCAGGCCGTCATGTATCCGTCGCTCCGGGCAAGCATATCTTCATGTTCTGCCCCCGTGGCTCGTCCTCGCACCTTTGCCACCGAATCCGGCAGGGCGTTGTAGCTTTCGACCAGCGAGGAGAGTGGAGCGACGCCCGCATATTCCTTTGTCGGGTCGGCTTTGCCGTTGTCATCCGTAGAGCCTGTACCCGCAGCCATGAAATACGGGATGTGGATCTTGCTCACATCGTAGTGCCATCCGAAATTGCCCGCCATGAACTGATACGCCGCGCTCCCGGTGAAAATGGCCTTATAGGTTGAGCCGTTTTCATACTCCGATACAGCCGCCAGGGCACCGGCCCCGCCCTGTGAGAAGCCGACGATGCCGATTCTGTCTTCATCAATCCGCCCATGCAGCGGGTGATTTTCCGGCAGATTCAGGACGAAATCCAGCGTTATAGAGGCAGTTTCCCCGGTACCCGCCTGCGGGTCTTCATTGCCGATCACGATAAATCCCCAGGAGGCCAGGCGCTTGAACCAGCCTTCATACTTATAGGCCGGTGTGTTGCTGGCGTTGACAACAAGGATGGCGGGATACAGGGCGTCCGTGTCCGCCGCCTCGGAGGGATACCAAACACGAATCTTCCCGATGCGCTTATCATCGGACGGCGTATCCACCGAGAATACCGCGTATCCGCCCGGCTGTGAATACTTTTGCTCCAGCGGGCAGGGTGAGGAGAACTCTGTGTAATAATCTTCCCTGACCGAAGGCCTTTTTGACTGGACATACCCCTTTATGACCAATACTGCAGCAACCACAACCGCGACCAGAATGATGATCCCAAATACCTTCATAACCCTTTTCATGGAACCCTCCTTGACAACACGTTGAAACAAGTGTATCATAGATTCTGTGAAGAAACAAGTGTTTCGGCAAAATGAAACAACGGGCGGAGGTTTGTATCATCCCATGAACATGAATAATGAGCAAAAGAACACCTGGGTCAAGCGGCAGATTACCGCCGCTCTGCTCGATCTGCTGAGGGAGAAAAAGCTCGCCGACATATCCATCAGCGAATTGACGGACAGGGCGGGAGTTGGCCGCGTTTCCTTTTATCGGAATTATCAGGCAAAGGAGGACATTCTGAGGGAAGAATCCGACCGGCTGATCCAGGAATGGGGAAAGCTGTATGAGGCAAACCCGGAATCCGCGCCGGAAACGCTGTTCCCATCTTTATTTGATTTCTACCGCGAGCATCGGGATTTCTATACCACGCTCTATGAGGCCGGTATGTCCACGATTATGATGGATACCATCATCAGCACCATTCAGATCACGCCGGAATTGCAAAACCTGGAAGCCTATATGAAATCATTCTGGGCGTATGGCATCTATGGATGGATGCTGGAATGGATCAAACGCGGAATGCAGGAGAGTGGAAGTGAATTGATCAGGCTGTTTCAGTTGGCACATAAGCAGTAGAGAAGCGCCGTTTGGAAATCTATCCGTACACGGATTACACGAATTACACGGATTACACGCCGTACACGCGGTACACGATAAATCCGGTAAAATCACGGGAAAATGAATCCCAAGGTGACTAAATCGGATAACTAGCAAATAGAACCCGGCCCATGTTGCAGGCTGGGCCGTATATTCCTTCGGAATACGCGGGATGAGGGCAGCACAGAGCCGGGATTTGAATAAAAAAGCGAACCCGTCATTTCTGATGAGATCGCTTGTCTCTCCTGACATTATTTGGCTCATCCGCCAAAAACCAAATCTGCAACCGGTTTAAGAGGTGGTTTTTGGCGGAACGCATACAGCCCGAGGTATATGCGAGGATCAGGATTTGGCTCTGCTCGCCTGCGCAGCCAGATACCGGGTTGATAGCGCAGTCTCCGGGCGAATGTTTTGCTTGGTCAAGGATGACAGTCAATCATATTTGTTTCCCATAATTATAGGATTCGTTCGCCGACAACGTCGATCCGCTCCTTCATTTTTCTGACAACCTCCCGGATGCTTTTATTATCTGTATCAATTATAATATCACCCGGATAGGGCGGAAGGTGCAGCCAGTAGTAATTCGTTTCGCCTTTGTCGCCGCGTTTGTCGTGCCGCTTTTTCAATGTTTCCTCTGAGCAGGTGAGTGTAAAGGCGATGGTCTCATAATCTCTGGCCGTGATCGCCTTCAGGATTCCTTCCCGTATCTGCCTGTCCGTTAGCACGACGGAGGTGAAAAATACATAGGCAAAATCCGAATTCAGATAGTTGGAGAGAACATAGGACATACTTTTATCCCCGTTGCGAAGACGACTGTCAGCAACGGAAAAGGGATGCACGCACCAGCACCAGTCCCCGTCCAGATACGCGCTGTTGTCATAACTTTCAAAGAGGCGCGTACCCACGGCCGTCTTTCCCACGCAGGGAGAACCGCTGATAAGAATGAGCTTCTTATTCATTGCCTGGATTACTCCATTGCTGTAAACCTGAACAGCGGATCGCCGTTTTCTTCCGTGCCGTACTGCACCATGCCGCCCTTCGCCATGGCCCGGGCGGAAGCGATGTTCTCTTTCGCACAGCCGCCGTGTACGCCGGAGAGCGCGTAATCCTCAGTGGCGATCTGAAGCAGTTTTCTGACGCATTGTGTCCCATATCCCTGGTTTCTGTATTCTTCATCCAGCAGGATGAATATCTCAGGCTCCACCGGATCGCGGCTGCCGTCCAGACCACACCAACCCATGATGGTATGGGGATCGTCAGCAAGACACACCGCAAGGCACAGATGACAGATGCGCCCTTTGGCGTTCTTGCCGTAATTTTGGCGCATGTTTTCAATCATGCCCTCTGCGGCTTTTTCCGAGATGGGACGGTGGTCGGAAGGCCATGTCCGGGCGACTTCGGTCAAGTCGTCTTCCGTTACAAAACGAAGGATCAGGTTTTCTGTTCGATAATCCATAATCATCCTCTGATATTTGTTTCCATCCGGAATTCTGATATAACTCCTGTTGTCACTATATTGAATATAATGCGAACATTATAGAGTAAAAAGTCTACTATGTCAATATAGGAATGATCGGTGAAAATTATATATTACACGGATTACACGCAATACACGCGGTACACGATAAATCCGGGGAAATAGAGAAAAGCGAACCCATCATTTCTGATGAGCTCGCTTGCAGCACCTATTGTCAGTGCTGATGGTGCGGGAAACAGGACTTGAACCTGCATGAACGTAATGTTCACTAGAACCTGAATCTAGCGCGTCTGCCAATTCCGCCATTCCCGCGAATATGGTGGGCAGGGGTGGATTCGAACCACCGAAGCAATCTGCGGCAGATAGCTGGCGATGGGACTTGAACCCGCAACCTGCTGATTACAAATCAGCTGCTCTGCCAATTGAGCTACACCAGCGTGCGTTCTCATCCCGCGGCTCCGGAATAAAGAAAATGGCGACCCGGAAGGGGCTCGAACCCTCGACCTCCAGCGTGACAGGCTGGCGTACTAACCAACTGTACTACCGGGCCGCATGGTGGGCCTTCAGGGATTCGAACCCGGAACCGATCGGTTATGAGCCGAGTGCTCTGACCATTGAGCTAAAGGCCCTCGTTTCGCCCTAAAGGCTAAGAAAAAGAGCGACCCCATCGGGATTCGAACCCGAGTTACCGCCGTGAAAGGGCGATGTCTTAGGCCTCTTGACCATGGGGTCACATCATTCTGGTCGGGGTGACAGGATTCGAACCTGCGGCCCCATGCTCCCAAAGCACGTGCGCTACCAGACTGCGCTACACCCCGACGGGGCTCATTGGGATGTCTGCTCTCACAAGCGACAGGAGTTATTATAACAGAGCGTCGCCGGTTTGTCAATACCTTTTTTGTGAAATCTCGGTTTTCAGCGCTATGAGCCACTCGCCTCACGAAAGGCATCGGGATCAGCGGGGCAAAAGTTTCCCCCATTGTTTGCAACGATTTCATTGCTTTTCCCGTCTTAATCATGTATGATAGTGTGGCAGTGGCGAAAGCCGCCGCGCCGAAGAAAGACACAGAGGAGGACATATTATGAAGAATCGTCTCACCCGCGCGTTCGCGCTGCTCATCGCCCTGCTGGTGCTCTGCGCCCCCATGGCCATGGCCGATGAACTGCAGCTCCCCCCGTCTCTCAACCTGTCCCTGGCCCTGGGCAACATCCATCTGGCCGTGGGCGACGAGATCGACGCCACCGTGGACGTCACCGCCCAGCTGGATCTCAGCACCGACCTGCGAAACGGCGAGGCGGCCGGTACCCTGACCGCCCTGTCCGGCAAGAGCAAGGCCCTCAAGGGCGGCTTCCACTTCGATCCCGCCAGCATGAATCTGACCGCCGCCCTGGAGGGCGCCACCGACGCGGTGCTGCTGCCCGTGGGCGAGCTCATGGAGCAGCTGCAGGCCCAGATGAGCGAGGCCATCCCCGGCGAGGGCATCGCGGGCTTCCAGAAGGTCATGGACGCCATGATGAACCTGCAGAGCGTCATCGAAGACAGTGATTTCACCGCTCTGGGCGAGATCGTGACCACCTGGATCGGCCAGCAGATCACCGCCGCCGAGACCGGCGTCAGCCTGCAGGTGGACGACATGACCATCACCGCAGACAAGTACGACTTTGAAGTGACCGCTCAGGAGCTGGTCACCCTGACGGCCGACCTGATCAAGACCGTTCAGGCGGATGCCGACCTGACCGCCGCCATCCAGGCCTACATCGATACCATCATCGAGCTGACCGGTGAGGAGGCCTCCTTCGACCTGGCCACCCTGGACGTGGACGCCCTCATGGCAGACATGCCCGAGGACGAAATCATGACCATCTCCGGCAGCCTGTATGTGAACGGCGAAGAGGGCCACGTGGTGCTCAACTGCGCCACCTCCGTGACCAATGGCGACGAGACCATCGCCGTTCCCTATCAGTTCATCATGCTGAACAAGGGCGAGACCACCTACGTGGGCTTCTACACCGAGGCCGAGCAGGACGGCAGCAAGGTGACCCTGTCCGTGGACGTGAACGCCACCAACGACGACAAGCCCGTGTTCGACGTGAGCGTGACCCAGAACACCGTGGGCGACGACCAGGAGCAGACCGCCGTGTTCACCATCGCGGCGAATTGCGCCGAGGGCGCGGACATCACCGTGTATCTGGAAAACAGCGCCTCCTTCACCTACAATGGCGAGACCTACAAGTCCCTGACGGCCTTCGGCGCCAACTACACCGGCGACACCGTCAGCGATGAAAACGGCATCGCCGCCAACGGCACCCTGACCCTGTACATGAACCAGGACGGCCAGGAGATCACCCTGGCGGCCGACACCCTGGCGGCCCTGACCGCCGACAGCAGCGTGGACTTCGACATGCCCAACAACCTCATCGACCTGTCCAAGGCGGATTCCGACACCATGGAAGCCCTGGGCCAGGAGTACATGCAGGTTCTTTCCAAGGGCCTCATGACCCTGATGGGCGCGCCCGGCATGGAGAACCTCACCTCTCTGTTCGGCATGATCGGCTGATCGACTCACCCGGATACTCCCCTTTTCCGGCGCTTCGCCCTCGCGGCGGGGCGCCGGTTTTTTTCAAAAGAGTCCGCGTGTGAAAATTGGGGCTTCACATCGCGGAAAGGTTATGTTATAATCGTCATGAAGGGGATACCCCTACACGCGAAAATGGGAGGTAATAACCATGGGCAAGAATAACGCTGACGCGGTCCTGAGCCAGTTCACTCAGGCCATCGAAGAAGAAGCTGTCGACACGTCCCGGAAGCTCAAGGTCGGCATCATCGGCACCGGCTGGATCGCCGAATCCCATATTCAGAGCTACAAGAACATGCCCGACGTGGAGATCGTCGCCGCGGCGGACCTGATCCCCGGCAAGGCCGAGGCCTTCATGAAAAAGTTCGGCGTCGAGGGCGTCCGCTTCTATCCCAGCCACAAGGAAATGATCGACAGCGAAGAGCTGGACGCGGTTTCCGTGTGCACCTACAACACCGCCCACTGCGCGCCCACCGTGTACGCGCTGGAGCATGGCATCAACGTGCTGCTGGAGAAGCCCTTCTCCGTGACCACCGAAGAGGCCGTTGAGATGATGCGCGCCGAAAAGAAGAGCGGCAAGGTGCTCTCCATCGGCTTCCAGCCCCGCGGCGATGAGAACATGCAGATGATCAAGAAGGTGGTTCAGAGCGGCGTTCTGGGCGACATCTACTACATCCAGACCGGCGGCGGCCGCCGTCGCGGCATCCCGAACAGCACCTTCATCGAAAAGTCCACCGGCGGCATCGGCGCCCTGGGCGACATCGGCTGCTATTCGCTGGACGTGGTGCTGAACGCCATCGGCTATCCGAAGCCCCTCACCGTCACCGGCTACAAGAGCGACTTCTTCGGCAAGAACCCGAAGTACGCCACCCCCGACAAGTTCCACACCGCCGAGGAGAACGCCGCGCGCTTCTCCGTTGACGACTTCGCGGCCGCGTTCGTTCGCCTGGAGGGCGGTATCATCCTGGACTTCCGCATCTCCTGGGCCATGCACGCCGACACCCCCGGCGACACCATCATCTTCGGCAAGGAAGGCGCCCTGCGCATTCCCTCCACCGACTGCTGGAACGGCACCTTCACCAGCCCCATGACCCTGTATCATGACGTGGCCGGCAAGCAGGTCGAGACCGTCATCCCGCTGATCCCCCATCGCGGCCCGGGCCTGTTCGACATCAAGATCCGCTCCTTCCTGGACGCCATCAAGTACAACCGTCCCGCGCCGGTGCCCACCAGCGAGATCCTCTACAACCAGGCCATCATCGACCACATCTGCAAGTCCGCCGAGCTGGGCCACGAGATCAAGGTCGAGATCCCCGAAATCTGATTCCATCGCACAGACTGAACGCAAAATCCCCGGCCCATAGTAGGTCGGGGATTTGTTTTACTGCATCGTGGTCACGTTGCGCACAATGGTGTCCACCTTGGACTCGGCGTCCGCGTCCAGCGCGCCGCCGCCCAGGGAATCGGCGATGGAGAAGATGGTGTCCACATCCTCCTTCTCGCTGGTCACCGCCACCACCTGGATGTTCGGGTCCGCCTCCTTCACCACGCCGGCGATGAGGTTCTGAATGCGCTGGGTCATCTGGCCCTGATACGCCTTGGCGAAGGTGACGCCCACCAGGGCGGTGCTGCCGGTGGTGACCACGCGGCTGGTCTCGATCTCGCTGAGCAGATTGATCTTCTCCTCAACGGCAGTACGGCCGGTGATCCAGTCGTAGGCGTTCTGCACGGCGGACGTGGCCTGGGGCATCACGGACGCGCCGCCGGTGGACTGCGGCGCGGCGTTGTCATTGTTCGTGCCGTTGTCGCCCGGCAGGCGGCCGGCGGCGTTCATGCAGCCCGCCAGCGCCAGAAGCGCGGCCAGCGCGCACATAGCCATGAGAAATCCCTTGCGTTTGATAGACATGATAAAAATCCCTCCCTTGCGAGCCTATTTTGCGCAGGGAGGGAGGTTTTTAATCGCCTTCGGATGAAAAAATCATTTGTCCTCGCGATAGAAGCAGCATCCGCCAATGAATTCCCGCAGGATGGAGTTGAGCGGGATCTCGTCCTCCACCTCGGCCGACTGGAAGTAATTCAGGAATTTGATCAGCCGGTGGGCCATGGTGTAGTAGGGGCTGGCGGGCGTCAGCCGGGTGAGCATGGGATAGACGTACTTCTTCAGGATCGCCACCTCGTACACCAGGGAGGAATTGAAGATCACGTCCGCCTCCTCCTGATAGGGGAAGATGTACTTCTCCTCGCCGTTGCGCACGGAGGGCCACATGGCCATGGTGTCCTCCGGGGCGGTGCCGCGGAAGTGGTAATCCCGCACCATGCGGCGCAGCAGCCGCGCCTCGGTGGTGCGGATGCGGTTGTGGTCGTCCAGATTCAGGGTGGTGAGGGCGCTGATGTACACCTTGAATTTCAGATTGCGGCCCACGTCCCGGGTGAGCTCGTTGTTCAGGCCGTGGATGCCCTCGATGATGATGGGCTGATCGGCGTCCACGTGCATCAGGTGGGTGGCGGTGGTGCGCTTGCCCGCCTTGAAGTCGAACAGGGGCACCTGCACCGGCTCGCCCTGCAGCAGGCGCACCAGATGGTCGTTGAACAGCGGCACGTCCAGGGTGTCCAGCCGCTCCAGGTCCTGGGTGCCGTCCGGCTCGAAGGGAATCGTGTCCCGATCCAGGTAGTAGTCGTCCAGGGACAGGGCCACGGGCCGCAGGCCCAGCACGCGCAGCGCGATGGAGAGCCGGTTGGCGAAGGTAGTCTTGCCCGAGGAGGAAGGCCCGGCGATGAGCAGAATTCGAGCGCCGCTGGCGGCGAACTCGTCGGCGATATGGGCGATGGAGCGCTCATGCAGCGCCTCGTTCACGCGGATGAACTCGCGAATCTGGCCGCTGTGGGTGAGGGCGTTCA